>JAAYHY010000105.1 GCA_012735135.1 Bacillota bacterium
CTTCATATTGAGTACCTCCTCTGTTAGTCTTATTTTGTTAGGGGTAACTTGCTTACACCCAGTATTCTAACAGGAGGTACTCGTCTTTTCAAAGTTCATTTGATTTCAATACAGGAATGCTCCTTCAACAATTTTTATTTAATCGTGTCTAAATAAATGAATTATACTCGCCACAAAATCCTCCAAATCCCCATTCTCTCTACCCACACAACAAGAGAGCGCCCCTACCCCCTCCAGACTCCCTGTCTCATCGACATAAAAGATCTGTGTCTCCTCCCCCGGATATAAGACATAGGCGCCCCGACAACCACGGATCGCATCCCGATAGGTATGCATCTTGTAAAGATCCGCTTTTTTAAAGGTGGTTCCGGACGGGGTCCCATTTTCCTCGTCGTTGCTCTCCAGTATGTCAATATCCAATCTCTCCAGTTTAAATTTGGCATCAAAGATGTAGATCTCATCTTTAAGCTGGAGAACCAGATCCGGTCTTAAAGTTACTGAATAACTCCGGTCGTAACTCTCTCCCCGATGGTAGGTCTTGTTGAAATACACAATCACACCACCGGGAAAGACCACCTGGAGTCCGTATGTTTTTCGGCCCCTACATTATTGAGTTTGGCCAACCTCGGCTTAGTACTCCGGTTTGGCGATAACCTCTGCTATGTTAAAGGATAAACCGGGGAAGTCCGGGTGGGTGAACTTCTGATCCGTGGTATGGACTAGGGAATACGTGGTATCTAGTGTCAACCCTATGTTACGGGGTCTTTCCGACCAATAATGATATGTAAGACATTCCGGTGGTTGCTTTACTTTTCCCCGATCGTAGCATACTATATAGTTAGGAAAACAAATTCCGGGAGGTGTCTTTCGTGTCCTTCGCCAAATTTTCGAAGAAAGGCCAGCTTACCCTGCCCAGTGAAATAAGAAAAAGATATAATATTTCCGAAAAAACCTACGTCCGTATTATCCCGCTGGAAGACGGGGTCAAACTTGTACCAACCAATCAAAAGGGAATTACCTCGCTCCAAGGCGTGGTCAAAGTCGATGGCGAACAGGATTTTACCACGATCCGCCGTCAAGTGATGGAGGATCGTTGCCGTGAAAGTCATTGATGCTAATATTATTTTACGGTTTCTAACCAATGATCTCCCTGAGCAAGCCAACCAGGCCGCATCCCTGCTCCAGAAACTGGAGGAGGGCACGGAAAGAGCATGGCTTCCTGATTTATTTCTTACCGATATCATATGGGTACTTGAAGGTTATTATCAGCAACCACGAACACAAATCCGGGAATGGATAACCACGATCTTAAGCTTACCGGGGCTGGAATTCTCCAACAAGGAAATCGCCTTAACAGCGCTGGATCTTTATGTAGAAAACAAAATTGACTGGTCGGATGCGTTTACGGCCAGTCAAATGTTGGCGGGCGGAATTAAAGAAATCATCTCTTTTGATCAGCACTTTGATCGAGTTAAAGGGGTCACAAGGATAGAACCGTAGCTTTTCCTTCGATTAGATTGCGCCCATGCTGGGCGCACACACAAAAAACCCCTATGCCCTGTTCGCATAGGGGTTTTGTTCTCCGTCACCCTTTTGTGACCGGAAACTAGCAAGGAACAGACTAGACCGCGCGGGTCAAGCTGTTCAGTAAAAACCAGGCCATCAACACTGTAAGCATCAATATGAGCAGCGCCGCATCGGCGCTCAGCCCCACCAAATTAACCCGGCCGACTTTAGCGGCTCGTGACCGGTCAAAGCGGCAGGCGGCCAGATACAGGCGGGTACCAATTTTCCGTCCCCATTCCAAAACAGCCGTCCCGGCCAAGCGATAACACGCCGCTCCTTTCCGCCCCAGCGCCAAAACGCCCCGGGCAAATAGTTTCCCCCAACCCTCCAGCGTCAACCAACGCGGCGGCCGCCAGTGAAAGACCCCCCACTTC
>JAAYHY010000012.1 GCA_012735135.1 Bacillota bacterium
CAATGATCAAAGCAATATTGCGTATATCAGATAAGCTTATTGATAACTGAGGAATTTACACACTAATCTGGACTTGATCAAAAATAGGGAGGTGTCATCATGGAAAACCATAATTGGTTAAGCCCGATCAATAACGATTTTTGGGGCGACCGCTTTTTTAACCAATTCCTCCCACGGACTTTCAGCGATTTTTTCCGGGGAGGTCCGCCGGGGCCTTCGGTTGATCTGAAAGAAACTGATCAAGAAATTATTTTAGAAGCCGATCTACCGGGGGTAAACCGGGAAGATCTTGATCTGACCGTTGACGATCAGGTTGTTATCCTTAAAGGGGAGACCAAACGGGATGAAACCAAGGAAGAGAGAGGTTATCATTTAACGGAACGCCGGTATGGTAGTTTCTACCGGACGATTCGGTTACCTGTAGAAGTTAAAGCCGAACAAGCGACAGCACGGTACCGGAATGGGGTTCTAGAAGTAAGAATCCCCAAAGCGGATTCAGCAAAGAAACGAGGGTTTAAACCAAGGATTGAAGGGGATGATTATCCTCTACAATAATTACGGAAAAGACCCACCCGGGTCTTTTTTTTTATTCCGCATTTTTGTGGTAAAATTGAAGGGGGAAATACCCTTGATTGGTAATAAAACTATAAAAGCCCAGAAGTTGGCGGTGTGCGGACTGTTATTGGGGCGAGGGGGTGTTTTCAACGGGTAAGCTGAACAGGAAGCTGTTGGTAGGGTCTTTCCTGATCTGGTTGTTCATGACGGTAACGGTCTTGGCGGACGATAATGTTATAGTGGAGAAAGTTGGCCAGGGGACGATTGACTGGACAAACGGCTTGATTCATGTAGTTGGGTATGGGGTTCCGCCGAGGGAAGTTTCCGGGCCCCGGGCCAAGTTGATGGCGCGCAATACGGCAAAAACTGATGCCTATCGTAACGCGGCGGAAGTTATTAACCGGGTCCGGGTTAATAGCGATTCTTTAGTGGAAGATTATGTCATGAAAAGTGAAAGGATCCGGCTTGTCGTGGAAAGTTTTCTGCGCGGAGCGCGGATTATTAAAGTTGACCAGCAACGGGACGGTATAATTGAACTCATGATTGAACTGCCCCTGGGCGGACAAGCCGGGTTGATTACTTTACTTAACCGTCCGGAGGTGACCGGGTTTTCCGGGCTGGAACCACCGGCGCCTTCCGGTTTTCCGGAATCCGGGGAAGCTTCCCGGTACACCGGGGTTATTATTGATGCCCGGAACCTAAAGGTAAAACCGGCGCTTTATCCCCGGGTGTTTGACGGTGAAGGGTACCTTCTTTATGCTTCAACAATGGTTAACTTGGCGCGGCCGGGTTTCACTACAATAGTGGCCTATACCCGTTCCCTTGAAGCGGCGCGGAAGCTTCCCCGCTTGGGCAGTAATCCTTTGGTGTTGACGACAGAGAAAGCGGGACCAACCACGGGCGGGGAGCAAACCGATTTGGTCTTGGGTGTGGAAGCAGCAAAGGCCTTTCGCGGGTTGCCTCCCGAGGTCATCCAAAACGGGGCGGTTGTTTTTCTCATCGATTAGTTGATCTGAATCCAATAGGCTTTTGGGGCGGCATACGGAAGACTTTAGTAGAGAGTGGTCAGGGTCGCACCCGGATAATAATGGGCCAGGATGGCTTCGGCCGAATATCCGTCGGCGGCCATGCCGGCGGCCCCGCTTTGGTCCATGCCAACGCCGTGGCCGTAACCGGCGCCGGTAAAGATGAAGAATTCCGGAAGTCCATCCTTTCCCAGTTTCGGTTCAACGGTGAAGAGGTTACTCCTTAAGCCGCCCAAGGTGGAACGGATGCTGTCACCCCGCACCACAATTTGGCCTTCGGTTCCCTCGATTAAAACCTGTTCGACCCGGCCGCAGGTGGCCCGGCCTTGCGTGTGAAGGCCGGTGATCCGGCCAATCGCCTTTTGCTTATTCACCCGGTATTCGATTTCGGTGCAGGGCACGATTACCCGCCAACGATAAGCGCTCCGGCTGCTGTATTTGGGGTGGGCAGAGTAAGACTCAAGCCGTTGGGTGACCCATACCGCCAGCTTGGCCGGGGATGGTAAGCCGTCATGGGGCGGGACAAGTTTGTCCGGTTTTGCTTGGAGATAAGGGGGTTTAAAGTTCCAAGTGGCCGGGGGGACCGCCGAGTATCCTCCGGAGTTGGCAGAGTAATAAGCGGAGATTGGTTTTCCGTTGTAGGTTAAGATCTGTCCCCGGGTTGCGTCTACCGCCTGCCGGACGGTCCGGGTTTCACTGCTCACACCATTATAAGCTTGGGAAGCGACCGAACCCATCAGATCAAAACCGCGTTTTTCGTAACTTCCCAAATGGGTAAAGGCATAGGTCCGGGCGGCGATGGCCTGGGCTTCCAAAGCGGCCGCCGGCCAGGAAGAGGGCATTTCGGAAGGGACCACGGCGTATAAATATTCTTCCATGGTCAGCCGGTTGACGATGGTCATCCCCGCCGGGAAAGGAAGGAGATGGAGCTCGCCGCGGTAGGCCCGGTTCGCCTGGCCGGCCCAGAAGTAACCACGCCCGTATTCCATCTGGAAAAGAAGGGTGGTGGCTAACGGATCCCGGTAAGAAAGGACCAACCGTTCCGCGCTCTCCAGGAGTAAGTCCCCTGCTTCAGTATAAACGCGAATCCGGCCTTCCGGGGCAAAGGTGAATTGGAGAATGGTTTGGGGTCCGCCGGAAATTTCTTTGCCGGTTGCGGAGACCAGGCGGAAATCAGCGCCGGTTTTGGCCCAGAGGGTCTCCACCTGCTCAGCCAGGCCAACGCGGACCATTTTCATGCCGGGTGTCTTTTCGGCTACGGCCTCGGCTTTGGGGGCGGCCGCCACTTTCCGGTTCACAGCGGCCGCCGCTTGCTCCTCCGTTTGGAGCTGGGGATGGGCAGTGAGCAGCATCGTCAACTCCTGCTGGATCCGGGGATTGCCCGGGGCGGCGCTTTCCGCCTGTTTTAACCGGCTGTAGGCGGCCCGATAATCACCAAGCCCCAGATAGGCCCGGGCCAAATCGTAACGGGCGACAAAGAGATTGGGATCTTGGGTCAAGGCTTGGGTCAGGTTAGTTTTTGCCGCGGCAAAATTCTTTTCCGCTAAGTAAATCAAGCCCAAGTAATAGTAAGCCAAGGGATTAAAGGACGATCGCTGCACCGCCCGTTCCAGATGGTCCTTGGCCAGTGGATAGACTTCAAGCTCATAAGCGGCGAGCCCCTTCCAGAAGGAAATCTCCGCCGTTTCTTCCGGCACTTTTGCGGTCAACACTTGATAATATTTACCGGCCAAATAGGCGGTGACAAGGTAAGCCTCGTGGTAAGCCATGGCCGACGGATCGGCGGCCATCAGATAGCGGAGATGGGTTAAAGCTTCGGAGAACCGTCCCGCTTCCCGCAGCAGATAGGTCAAGTCAAAACGAACCGTGTCGTTCTTTGGCTCGGCTTGAACGATCCGGGTCAACAGGTCAAGACTGGCTGTAAATTCTCCCTGATAGTACCGGTTAATCGCTTCCTGGTACAGTTCTTCCGTGGGGAGTGTTTGTTCTTCAGCCGCCTGGACAATGAAGGTAATGATCGCGATCATTACCGCGAGCAGGAGCGCGCCGTAGCGCCAGCGAGTAGCTAAACCTGGCATTTTCCTTTTCCTTTCGTAATTGAAAATGTCATAAGGGGAGAGTATAATTTATTTTATTTATGAATAACGAAAAAGTCAATTGAAGGGTGAAAACAAGGGAATTGTAAAATGTGGTAACAAAAGGTTTTAGTTCTGCGCTGCTAATGGTGGAAGTTATTCGTAACGGATTATAAGAACGGCAAAATTTGGAATGATGATTTCACTAAGGATGGGAAGGAAAAGATGGGCAAGGAAGAACGGAAGAGGAGCGGGTTTTATTCTTTACGGCTTTTAAAAGGGAATACCCGTGTCTCGGTAATTTTTCTACCTTTATGGAGTATTCCTTATGCGATGTTCAATTTCTACCTGGGGCTATACATGAAAGCCCGGGGGATTACCGATCAGCAACTTGGTGATTTGATCGCCATCGGTTTTTTAGCCGGAACACTCTTATCCTTATTTAGCGGTATGATCACCGATCACTTGGGAAGGAAAAAAACCACACTGATCTTCGACTTTATTACCTGGCCTTTAACTCTGTGCATTTATGTCTGGGCCAATAACTTTTGGCACTTTGTCTTGGCGGCGGTCTGTAATAATTTTGGGCGGATTGTCAATGTTTCCTATACTCTTATGTTGGTGGAAGATGCCACCGACGAGGAACGGAAAGCCGCTTTTGCCCTTTCGAACATGATCAACATTTTATCCGGGGTCTTCGTGCCTTTAGCCGGCGGCCTTGTGAACCGGTTGGGAATCATCCCGGCGGAACGGATCCTTTTGGGGTTGGCGATCATCAGTATGACGACGATGATCTTCTGGCGAAACCATTATTATGTTGAAACCCGGGTTGGTAGTGAGATTCTCCAGGAGAACCAGAAGAAAAAGTTGATTACCGGTTTACGGATTAACCTCTTTGGTAATACCATCAGTTACTTAAAGCGGAAACCATCGGTTTTAATTGGGATGATCCTGACCGTCTTATTCAACGTCTATTTGCCGGTCGGTACCATCAACAGCTTGTATTTTGTCCCTTATTTAGCCGAACAATTAAACCAGGGTGAAGTGCTTGTCTCCCTCTTAGGGTTGATCAACTCCGTTACCATCTGGCTGGTCTTAGCTTTTTTGCTACCCCGTCTCCAACAGGGACTATTTCCTCTCTTGCTTGGAGTAGGCTTTCACCTTTGCTATCTCATAATATTGCTTGTGATCAAACCGGGGACCTTTTGGCCGTTGACCATCGCGATTATCTTTTACGCCCTGGGATTCGGCTTGTTCCGGCCGTTGGTTGATGCTTTGTTTGCGGATATCACCGAGGGAAAGGAACGAGCCGGCCTCTATGGTTTAAACAGTGCCTTAACCTCAATCCTGAGCGCGCTGGCCGGGTTTTATTCGGGACGCCTTTACGAGCGGTCTCCGGTCGCCATTTACCTTTTCTCCTTAGTGATTATCCTTTTTTGCCTGGCCGGGCTATTCCTCTATGCTTTTCTGGAAAAGAAGCCTTTGGGGCCGTGGGTAAATTTACCCCGGCGAAAAAAGGAATCCCCTTCTTCGTCGCGAATAAGTTAATGTTGTTTTCCTTAGGGAGAATTCCGTTCGACCCCCGGCCCGGTAAACATAGACAAAAGGTAATCGTTGATCGCGTGACGAGTGACGAGGCTCGAGCGCCGGAAGGTAGATCTAAGCTTTGGTGGATTGGGGAGGAGAGTAAAGATGGATATTTGGGTTTGTATTTTTTGTGGGAAAAAAGTCCAAATCGATCCGCCCGATTGCTATCTTTACGACGAGGGTGTGGTCTGTACTGAATGCCATCACCAACGGGCAAAAAAGGATGAAATGGAGTCTCTCCCCCGCTAGACCTGCTTTTTGGGCAGGTTTTATTCGTTAAGCGACCAATTGATGGCGGGCGTAAAGGGAAGCCCGCCGGTGAGCGGTTTCATGAATTAGCGGTTAAGATATAATGGGAGAAACGGGGAAAGATCGAACCTGTTGGGAGAGGATGAACATCCTGAGGGCGCGAAATTGGAGCTAAAGTCAAAACAGCTTGATGAATAGGATTAGATTAGGTAATTATCTTAAAGAAGGTGATGAACTTTGGCGGCCCAAGATCCGATCGGCCTGTTTGACTCTGGGGTCGGAGGGCTATCCATTATGAAAGAGATTCGCCGGTTGCTACCGCACGAGGATCTGATATATGTGGGCGACTCTAAGTTTTGCCCTTACGGGGAGAAAACATCCACCGCCATTCAGGAACGGTGCCGGATGATTACCAAGTTTTTATTGGCAAAAAGCGTAAAACTGATTGTGGTCGCTTGTAATAGCGCCTCGGTTGCCGCCCTAGAACAGTTGCGGGCGGAATTTTCCGTGCCTTTTGTCGGGGTGGAGCCGGCGGTTAAACAGGCGGCTTCATTTACTAAAAAGAAAAGGATCGGGGTGCTTGCCACCGGCCTCACCCTTTCCGGCGCGCGCTTTACCTCCTTGGTGGAGAAGTTTGCGGGGGGGTTGACAGTCGTCAACCAAGCCTGTCTCGGACTGGTTGAGCAAGTGGAAAGGGGAGCGATTAACGGCCCGGAGACGGAGGCGATGCTCCGGCGTTACCTTCAACCGCTTGAGGAGAAGGGAGTTGATGTGGTGGTTTTGGGTTGCACCCATTACCCCTTTCTCCGGCCTCTGGTGGAAAAGATGGTCCAGCCCGGTGTCCAGGTGATCGATACCGGAGCACCGGTCGCCCGGCAGACCCAACGGGTGCTGACGCAAGCGACGCTTATTAACCCAAAGACGCAGGCGGGGAAAGAATGGTTTTATACTTCCGGTGATCCGTCGGTGGTCGGCCCCGTGATTGAAAAATTATGGGGAAGTCACGGGGAAGGAGTGCAGCAGTTACCAGCGGCCTTTTTGACCTAAAGGGAAGACCAGGGTAGGAAGAGGGGAGGAATGAATGGTGTACAGTGATATCGAAATTGCGCAGCAAGCGAAGATGCGGCCGATTGCGGAAGTGGCGACGGAGCTTGGATTGGATGAGGAAGAATTTGAACTTTATGGCCGTTATAAAGCAAAAGTATCCTTAAGTGCGCTCCAAAGACGAAACGAATCGCCCGGAGGAAGACTGATTTACGTCACTGCGATTACGCCGACACCGGCCGGGGAAGGAAAGACTTGCACCGCGGTGGGGTTAACTCAAGCCTTAGGCCGGCTGGGAAAAAAAACAGCTGTAGCCTTGCGCGAACCCTCGCTGGGACCGACCTTCGGGGTGAAAGGAGGGGCCGCCGGCGGTGGCTATGCCCAGGTCTTGCCGATGGATGAGATTAACCTTCATTTCACCGGTGATATCCATGCGGTTACTGCTGCCCATAACCTATTGGCAGCGGTGATTGATAATCATATTTATCAAGGTAATGAATTGGGAATCAACCCCAAGCGGGTCCTCTGGCGCCGTGTGATGGATATCTCCGACCGCCAGCTCCGCCAGATTGTGGTGGGGTTAGGGGGGACGGGAAATGGAATTGTCCGGGAAAGCGGTTTTGATATTACCGTTGCTTCGGAGATCATGGCCATCCTTTGTCTGGCGACCGATCTTGAAGATCTAAAGCAACGCCTGGGTTCGATGCTGGTGGCCTATACTTATCAAGGCACACCGCTTTTTGCCCGGGATCTGGGGGTGGTCGGCGCTATGGCCGTCCTCCTTAAAGAAGCGTTGAAACCCAACTTAGTCCAAACTTTGGAAGGGCAGCCCGCCTTTATTCACGGCGGCCCCTTCGCCAATATCGCCCATGGGAACAACAGCATCATCGCGACCAAACTCGCGTTGAAATTGGCCGATTACGTGGTGACCGAGGGTGGATTTGCTTCCGACTTAGGGGCGGAAAAATTCTTTGATCTGGTGGCCCCTCAATTTGGTCTCCGCCCGGATGTGGTGGTTCTGGTTGCTTCGGTGCGCGCCCTGAAGAGTCATGGCGGGGTAGGGATGGAACGGATCACCGAAAAAGATCCCGAAGCGGTCCGCCGCGGGTTAAGTAATTTGGCAAAACACCTTTCCAATTTGCGCACGGTCTTCCAGTTACCGGCGGTTGTGGCGGTGAATAAGTTTGCGACGGATGATCCGGAAGAACTGACCGTGGTCCTGAATTTCTGCCGGACGCAGGAAGTTCCGGTCGCCATCTCGGAAGTTGTCACCCGGGGTGGCGCCGGCGGTGTCGAACTGGCCAAGGAAGTTTTGGCTACCATGGAAAGGGTGGAGAACCGTTTCACCCCATTATATGATCAAAATATACCCCTCGAAGAAAAGGTCGCTTTACTGGCGACGAAGATCTACGGCGCCGAGGGGGTTAATTATACGAAAGAAGCCCGCCGGGCGTTGGTGGAAATAAAGGAACTTGGTTTTGAGCATCTCCCGGTCTGTATGGCCAAAACGCAGATGTCCCTGACGGATGATCCGAAGCTGAAGGGAGCGCCCCAAGGCTGGAGGTTAACCGTGCGTGACCTTAAGCTTTCGGCGGGGGCCGGTTTTGTCGTCGTCTTTGCCGGGAATATCCTGACCATGCCGGGTTTGCCGAAAACCCCGGCAGCCCAGAAGGTGGATTTGCTGCCCGATGGGACAATAACCGGTTTATTTTAAGATATTTGGGGGTGTTTTTTTGACCGCGCGGATTATTGATGGGAAGGCTTTAGCTGTCCAGGTGAAGCAGGAGGTCCGGAGGGAAGTGGAAAAACTGTCGGCGGCCGGGATTACCCCGGGGTTGGCCGTTGTCTTGGTCGGGGATGACCCGGCTTCCCGGATTTACGTGCGTAACAAGCAAAAAAACTGTGAAGAGCTGGGGATTATTTCGGAAGTTTATCATTTGCCGGCTACCACCGGGGAAGAAGAGCTCAAGGCTTTGGTCGGCCGGTTGAATAAGGATCCGAAAATCAACGGGATCTTGGTGCAACTGCCCCTTCCGGCGCCCCTCCGGGAAGAAGAAGTGACCCTTCTGATTAATCCCGAGAAGGATGTGGATGGCTTTCATCCCATGAATTTAGGCCGTTTACTCCGGGGGGAAGAGGGAATCCGCCCTTGTACGCCGGCGGGGATTATGGCGTTAATCAAAGCCAGCGGGGTGGAGGTGACCGGCCGGGAATGCGTGGTGGTGGGCCGGAGTAACATCGTAGGGAAACCCGTCGCCCAACTTTTACTACAGGAACATGGTACCGTGACGATCTGTCATTCCCGGACCAAGGATCTGGCCGCAATCACCAGCCGGGCCGAGATTTTGGTGGTCGCGGTGGGAAAGGCCGGCTTGATCGATGGGACTATGATCAAACCGGGCGCGGTCGTCATTGATGTGGGGATGAACCGGTTGCCTACGGGGAAAGTCGTGGGTGATGTGGATTTTTCTTCGGCGGTGGAAGTGGCGGGGGCGATTACCCCGGTTCCCGGCGGCGTTGGGCCAATGACCATCGCTATGTTGATGAAGAACACGGTCATGGCCGCCTTAGCACAAAATGGAGCGAAATTTGGAAAAGACTAGACATTTTCTCGATTATACAGTATATTACATTAAGGAAACTTCCCGACACCTGTTTACCTGCACGTTTTATCCTCGACGGCGGGTTTCCGCCAGGGGCAAACTTCGCCAAGCACAGATGGGAATGGATTAACCCCGAAAAAGAGGGGAAAATAGATCTGTTTCCGCCATCAACCATGTTGCTCATGGTTAATTCATACATAAGAATGGAGGAGAAGTATGTCGAAAAATGTTTATTTTTTTGGAAAAGGAAAAGCCGACGGCACCGCTGAAATGCGTAATCTGCTTGGCGGTAAAGGGGCTAATTTAGCCGAGATGACCAATTTGGGGATTCCGGTCCCCGCCGGCTTTACGATTACCACTGAGGTTTGTACAAGCTATTATCAGAATAACCGGCAGTGGCCTGCCGGGCTGGAAGAGGAGATCCGGGCCAACCTGAAAAAAGTGGAAGAGGCTATGGGGAAAGTCTTCGGCGACCCCAATAATCCCTTGTTAGTGTCGGTCCGTTCCGGCGCGCGGGCTTCCATGCCGGGGATGATGGACACCATTCTGAATTTGGGGTTAAATGACGAGACTGTCCAAGGTTTGATTAAAAGCTCCGGTAATGAACGGTTTGCCTGGGACAGTTACCGTCGGTTTATTCAGATGTACGGTAATGTGGTTCTTGGTATCGAGCATAGTAATTTTGAGGCCATTCTGGAGCGGAAGAAAGAAGAAAAAGGCGTGAAACTTGATAATGAGTTATCGGCCGAGGACCTAAAAGATTTGGTGGCCCAATATAAAGTCTTTGTCAAAGAGCATTTACAAAAAGAATTTCCCACCGATCCATGGGAGCAATTACGGGGCGCGATTAACGCTGTCTTTTCCTCGTGGATGAACCCACGGGCGATTACTTACCGAAAACTGAACAAGATTCCTGAAGAATGGGGAACGGCCGTAAATGTCCAGGCCATGGTCTTTGGTAACATGGGCGATAATTCGGCGACCGGTGTTGCTTTTACCCGGAACCCGTCGACCGGAGAGAATAAATTCTACGGCGAATTTCTCATCAATGCCCAGGGTGAGGATGTGGTCGCCGGGATCAGAACGCCCCAGGAGATCAGTTTGGAAGCTTCCCGGCAGTGGGCGAAGGAAAACGGCATCTCCGAAGAAGAGCGAAAAGAGAAATATCCTTCCCTTGAAGAGTACATGCCCGAATGTTACCAACAGTTGTTAGAACTCCGTCGGATCTTGGAAAACCACTATAAAGATATGCAGGATATCGAATTTACGATTGAGAACCGTAAACTCTATATGCTCCAGACCAGAAACGGAAAACGCACCGGCCAGGCGGCGATTAAAATTGCCGTTGACCTGGTGGAAGAGGGGTTAATTGATAAGAAAACCGCCCTCCTCCGTGTGGAACCGGAACAACTGGATCAACTCTTGCATCCGATGATCGACCCCAAAGCCAACGTGCAAAAGATCGCGAAAGGTTTACCGGCCAGTCCCGGCGCCGCCGTTGGCCAGATCGTATTCACCGCGGAAGAGGCAGAACGCTGGAATGAAGAAGGCCGGAAAGTGATCTTGGTCCGGACCGAGACCTCGCCGGAAGATATCAGCGGCATGCATGCCGCCCGGGGCATTTTAACCTCCCGCGGGGGAATGACCTCCCATGCGGCGGTGGTGGCCCGGGGGATGGGCAAATGTTGCGTAGCCGGTTGCGGTGATGCCTTGGTTGATGAAGAGAAAAAGACCGTGACCATCAATGGGCATGTCTTGAAAGAAGGCGATTGGCTGACGCTGAACGGTTCGACCGGAGACGTGATTCTGGGGCAAGCTCCTTTGGTTGAGCCGGAGATTGCCGGCAGCTTTGGGACCTTAATGGCTTGGGCCGATGAGATCCGGACCCTAAAGGTGCGGACCAATGCGGATACACCCCATGATGCGGAAGTAGCCCGTAATTTTGGGGCGGAGGGGATTGGTCTCTGCCGGACGGAGCACATGTTCTTCGGTCCCGAGCACGAACGGATTATGGCGGTGCGCGAGATGATCCTGGCCGATGATGTGGAAGCGCGGAAGAAAGCCCTCAATAAGATTCTTCCTTACCAAAAGGCCGATTTTATCGGCATCTTTGAAGTGATGAAGGATCTACCGGTGACGATCCGGCTTCTTGATCCGCCCTTACATGAGTTTTTGCCCCATGACCGGAAAGGTCAAGAAGAAATGGCTAAAGAAATGGGAATTCCGGTTGAGAAGATTATCGAGAAGGTAAACGCGCTGAACGAGTTCAATCCGATGCTTGGCTTCCGTGGCTGCCGTCTTGGTGTTGTCTACCCGGAAATCTTCGAAACCCAAGTCCGGGCGATTTTTGAAGCCGCATGTACCCTGGCCAAGAAAGGGCAGAAGGTTGTGCCGGAAGTGATGATTCCTCTAGTCGGAACCACCGGTGAACTGAAACTGATTAAGGAGTACAGTGTGCGGGTGGCTGAAGAAGTGATGGCGGAGGAAGGCGTCAAATTGGAATACCACATTGGGACCATGATTGAGCTGCCACGGGCTGCTCTGATTGCCGACCAGATCGCGGAAGACGCCGAATTCTTCTCCTTCGGGACCAATGATATGACCCAGATGACCTTTGGCTATAGCCGGGATGATGCCGGCCGCTTCTTACCAATCTATGTTGATAAGAAGATCCTCAAGGACGATGTCTTCCAAAAATTAGACCAAGAAGGGGTCGGGCAGTTATTGGAGATTGGCTTGACCAAAGGCCGCTCGACCAGGCCGGACCTGAAAGTCGGGATCTGTGGCGAACACGGCGGGGACCCGAGTTCGGTCGAGTTTTGCCATAAGATCGGTATGGATTATGTCTCCTGTTCGCCTTTTAGGGTACCCATCGCCCGCTTGGCGGCGGCCCAGGCGGAGGTTAAAAATCCCCGGCGTCAGTAAGGAAAAAGGTTTTTAAAACGGCCGTCGCTTGTCCATTCCTGAATAGGCTAAGGGCGCTTGAGCGCCCTTAGCTTTTTTTTGAGAGGAGAGCCGGAGGCGGCCGAGTGGTTGGCCGCGGGAGCGGGCAGAATAACTTTATGAACAGAAAAAGCAGGAAAGAACAGAAAAAGACCGAAGATTAGGGGGAAAAATGTTCAGTAGTAAACAGGGAAAGGTGCTCCGGATTCTCCGGGATGACCCTTCCTACCAAGAGATGACGGTAAGGGTTGAGGATAAGGAAGCCAAGGCCATTGCCTACCCGGAACTGACCGGTCCGGTCCGGGTTGGGGATCAGGTCTGGCTGAACACTACAGCGGTTGAGTTGAATCTGGGGACGGGGGGTTACCATTTCGTCCACGGCATCGCCGGACGCCAGGAAAGGGATTTTACGCCGCAGGGACATATCATGAAGCTGCGTTATACCCCTTGGCAACTGTCGGTGCTGGCGGCGGAGGAAGAGGGCTCGGCCGGACACGAAGAAATCAAAGGCTTTTCTTCGTTGGCCGGAACGCCGGTGGTCGTGGCGACATTGCACAGTATGATCGTCCCGGCGGTGCTGGCCTTTCATGCGGTTTTTCCGGGCCGGCGGGTGACCTACCTGATGACGGACGGGGCGGCTTTACCCCTTAGCTTTAGTCATCTGGTCCGGGAACTGAAAGCCCAAGGGCTTCTCACCTGTACGATCACGGCCGGCCATGCCTTCGGCGGGGATCTGGAGACCGTCAATGTTTACTCCGGTTTGGTGGCAGCCAAGACTATGGTGGCGGCGGATCTGATTATCATTGCGATGGGGCCGGGGATCGTCGGCACCGGAACCAAATACGGATTTTCCGGAATTGAGCAGGCTTATATCCTTGAAGCCGTGGAAAAATTGGGCGGCTTACCGGTGGCTGTCCCTCGGATCAGTTTTGCCGACCCCCGTCCCCGCCACTACGGGTTGAGCCACCACAGCCGAACTGTGCTGGGGGAACTGACCTACGCCACCGCTTATCTGGCCTTACCGCGTTGGGATGCGGCTAAACGGCGGATTTTAGCCCAACAATTCCGGGAGAGCGGTTTGGCCCGGCACCATCTTTATACAGTGGAGATTCCGGCAGTGGACCAACTAATGGCTGATTACCGCCTGGAAGTCACCACGATGGGCCGGTCCTACCGGGATGATCCGGCTTTCTTTGAAGCGGCAGCGGCCGCCGGTGTCCTGGCCGCCGCTTTGCTTCGGGAGGAAAAACCATCTTTACCGGGATGGCCGGAGGAGATTGATTGAGAGAAGGGTGAAGCAAATGGATTTGACCGAAAAAAAACAGACGGAGGAGCTTGTCTATGACGGTACGCTTCTCAAGATTTGGCGGACCAAGGTTAAACTGGCTGATGAGAGCGAAACTTATCGGGAATGGATTAAACACCCGGGAGCGGCGGCGGTTATTCCGCTCTTCCCAGAGGGAGATACCCTTTTGGTCCGACAGTTCCGTTATCCTATTGGCCGGGAAACGCTGGAGATTCCTGCCGGTAAGCTTGATGCCGGGGAATCACCTCTTGCCTGTGCCGCCCGGGAGTTAAGTGAGGAGACCGGTTTGGTCGGCGGTGAGCTGGTTAAGATTGGTTCGATCGTGACCACACCAGGTTTTACCAATGAAGTGATCCATTTATTTGTCTGCCGGAACCCGTCACCGGGGCCGGCCCATCCGGATGAAGGGGAGTTCATCAATGGTTTGCGGCTTCCCCTGGATGAAGTCTTCCACCGGATCATGGACGGACAGATTCAAGACGGGAAAACGGTGATCGCCTTTTTATTCGCCCGCGCCCAAGGCTTGCTCTGAGCTTTTCCGCTGGGCGCCGGCGGGATTAACAGGAATACCACCTCCACCCAAAACATACTTATTATTTAAAGGACAAGGAGGTGGTTGCGTTGTCGCGCGGGCAGTGGCGAAAGGCAATCGGCCTGTACATTGAAGAACGGCTTTTTCTCTTTATTTTAGTTGGCCTCCTGTTTACCATGGGTATTGTCTTCGGCACTCTTTCCGCCCAAAATCTTGAGCAAGGGCAAAAGACCGAACTCCTTCAGTATCTACAGTTTTTTTTCCAGGGGATGAAACAGGAACCCCAACCGGTGACCGATGCGGTGCTGGCCAGAAACGCCATCTTTAATCACCTAAAGACAATCTTCTTCTTTTTAATTTTAGGGATTAGCGTCATCGGTGTTCCGCTGATTTTGTTCTTACTCTTTGCCAAGGGATATATCCTCGGTTTTACGATCGGTTTTATCCTGCAACAACTGGCGGGGAAGGGTTTTCTCTTTACTGTAACCTCGGTCTTTCCCCATTATGTCCTCATCATTCCGGCTCTTATGGTTGCGGGGGTGGCCAATATTGATCTGGCTGGCGCGTTGCTCAGGAGCAGGTTCGGTAAAGTGACGCGGCCGGTATCCGCCGATCTGCTTCACGGCTTGGGGATTAATGGTTTATCCCTTTTGCTATTGACCGTTTCCGGTTTGATTGAGGGGTTTATCTCGCCCATGTTCATTTATTGGGTGGCCAAACTATTTTAAGGTTGGAAATCTTTCTCGTAAAATGAAAAAAGGATTTAGTACTGGGGTGTCGAAAATTAAGAGAAAGACAAAGAAAGAAACGAGAAAGCTATTGGGTAAGGGGTTGACCAAATTTGCAGGACTACTTAGAAGAATTTAACAATTATATTGCGGTGGAAAGAGGCTTGGCTCCAAACACGTTAGAATCTTACGGTAGAGATTTACGCCAGTATTTAGAGTATTTGACCGAAAAAAAGGGAATCAGTATTACGGAAACAACCCATGCCACCGTTGGCGGCTATCTCCTTTATCTACAAGCCAAAGGCCGGGCGCCCTCAACGATCTCCCGTTCCCTGGCGGCTATCAAAGCTTTCTATCATTTTCTCGTCCGTGAGCAGATTATCCAGAGGGATCCCACGGTTAACCTTGACGCGCCGAAACAAGAAAAGAAACTGCCCCGGGTGCTTTCGGTAGAAAAAGTGGTGGAGCTTCTGGAACAACCGGATTTAAAAACACCGGCCGGGATTAGAGACCGGACCATGTTGGAAGTTTTATACGCCACCGGTTTACGGGTCACCGAATTGGTTACCCTAAAAACTAGCGATGTAAACCTGAAGGAAGGTTATCTGCGTTGTCTCGGCAAAGGTTCCAAGGAGCGGATTGTGCCTTTGGGTTCGGTGGCCGTGAAATATCTCCAATTTTATCTGGATCATGCCCGTAAGTTTTTAGCCTCCGATCCGGCCGAGGATATTCTCTTCCTTAACCACCACGGACATGGTTTGACCAGGCAAGGTTTTTGGAAGATTATCAAAAAATACGCGGAAATGATCGATGCCGTTGATTTGATTACCCCGCATACGCTCCGGCATTCTTTTGCCACCCATTTACTGGAGAACGGCGCCGATTTAAGGGCGGTTCAGGAAATGTTGGGTCACGCCGATATTTCAACAACGCAGATTTATACCCATTTAACCAAGAACAAGCTGAAAAGTGTTTACGATAAGGCCCATCCCCGGGCTTAACCACAAATGAATGACGAAACGAAGAAAACACACACTTTTAAAAGGTGTGTTTCTTTTTTTGGGAAGGATTTTATGGGACAACAACGAAACGAATTACGGAACCTGCGGCGCACCGTTCTGCCCCGGCCGGGTAAATACCGGTCAAGATGATCGTTTATACAAGCAACAAGGGGCGGGGTTCCGGGGAAAGGCGTTCATTAACAAGCCGAAGGGGACCGGAAAGAGATATAGGCTGAGCAGTGGTTGGCGGGGGGGAATAAGGTGGAGATACAGTGGTATCCGGGGCATATGGCCAAAACCAAGCGGGAGTTAAAAGCGGTTCTGCCTTATTTGGATCTGATTATCGAAGTAACGGACGCTAGGATTCCAGCCAGTGGCAGAAATCCGGATTTAGCAGCTTTAATCGGGAAAAAGGCGCGGATTTTGATCCTCAACAAGGTTGACCTGGCCGATCCTTTGGTGACCGCCGAGTGGATTGCTTATTACCGGTCCGCCGGGGAAAAGGTGATCCCCTTTGATGCCCGGACCGGAGAAAAGCTTGCCGCGGTCGAAAGCCTTATTGAAGAAGTGGCCCGGGAAGCTTTACCTTCAAAGGCGGTGTGGCGGCTGGGGGTGGTCGGGATCCCCAACTGTGGTAAATCCTCCGTGCTCAACCGCTTGGCGCGACGAAGCGCAGCCCGGGTTGGCGAGCGGCCGGGGATCACCCGGGGGAAGCAGTGGGTGAAAAGGGGAAACTGGGAGATCCTTGATACCCCGGGACTGTTATGGCCGAAGATCGCCAATCAGGAGGCGGCGGTAAAGCTTGCCTTGGTGGGGACGATTAAGCCGGAGAATTTGGAGACCGAAGAGCTGATTCTGGCCTTTCTTGATTGGCTTAAGCAGCATCATCCGGCTCCCTTAAGGGATTATTACGGGCTGGGGCCGTCGACGGTAGAGGGGGATCCCTATGACCTTCTGCTGGCCATTGGGACCCGCCGGGGTTGTCTCCAAAAGGGAGGGGAAGTGAACCTGCTCCGGACCGCCGAATTGATCTGGAGTGATTTTCGCCTGGGTAAACTGGGGCCGATCACCTTGGAGCGGCCTATTGTTTCCCCTGTTTCGTTGTGAAGAGCCGGAGAAAGCAGACTCCCCCCACTAAAGTGTTTAAGTGATAACTTAAAAGGCGCCAAAAGGTGACGGAGATGGCCTGGAGGTGTTTGGGCAGATAAATGGCGAAGATGGAGAAGAAGCCGATCTCGGCGGCGCCACTTCCTCCCGGGATGGGGACGAAGGAGAGAAGAAAGTGGAGGACACACTCCAGCAATAGGATCCGGATTATTTTGTCTTGAACATTAACGCCGAAGGCCATCATGACCACCGGTGCGATTAAAAGCGTGGAGAGCCAGGAACAAAAAGTCAGAACAAAGACGAACAGGACCGGAATGGTTTTCTCCATAAATAGAGTTCCTAAGCAAGCGCGGAACTCTTCCCCTTCAGCCAGGATTTTCCGGCAAAAGCGATCCGCTTTGGATCCTAAAATTTGGCGGATGATCTTAAAACTGAAAACCTTCTTGACCAAGGATTCTCCCTTCCGCGGACGGAAGAGGAGGAGAAGAAGAAGAGCGGCGAAATCCAGCGCCAGGAGGAGAAGATAATTAACTATTCCGGCCAGACCGGACAGGCCAATTTCATCCAGGAGTTTTCCCTTAAAAAGAAAGAGCAGGACGGGTCCGCCGACGGCCACTAAAAGGCTGGTGAAGGAGAGGCGAATGGTCACAATGGCCGAGGCCTTACCAATGGAAATACCGTGCTGATGCAGAAGGTAGACTTGGGTTGGCACGGAACCGGAATATAAGGGGGTGATATTCCCGGAAAAGATGGAAGCCAGGTTGATCCGGAGGATCTCGAAAAAACCGATTTTTTCGTCCAAAAGGGAGGCGATGGTTTTGACCCGTAAACCTTCCACTAACCAGGAGAGGATCACCACTCCGAACATTAAAAAGATATTTTTCGGTTGAATCATCTTTAAGCTACGCCAAGTGGCGGCGGTCGTCGAGGAGAAGAGCAAACCACCCATCGTGATCAGGCCGATGGTTAGGGTAATGGCCATTCCTTTACGGACGAAATCGGCCGTAAAAGTTTTTTTGGTGGATGACATGAGGGAACCCCCGTTTTCATAATAGTCTTTATATTATTTCTTTAATAATTATATGTCATATCCAACTTAGTGGGTCTCAGGTTAATCCCGTTCTTTATTTCGATTATCTTAAATAAAATTCTTTTTATACGCGCCATTTCCTTCTGGCAAAAGATATAAGAGCTGGGAGGCTAAAACTGGGTTTAATCTTCTCTTCCGGGCAGGAGAATGAGACCAGAGGGCGAAATTAAATTTGAAAAGTCACTTATCCCAAGGATTTTGCTGTGGTGGAGGTAAAAAAATTGTGGACTGTGCTTTATGTTGCTCCCAACCAAACAACGGCGAACCGGATCAAAGATTACATGGAAACCGAGGGGATCTTGGTTCGTCTTCGTCCGATTGGTTTGCGGACGGTGGGAAGCTACACCAACTACGAAATCTTGGTTACCGAAGCGGAAATTGACGAGGCACAGGAGGTTTTGAACCAAGCTTTGCAAGTTCGCCTGTATCGTGAATAAGAGAGAAGTGATGGAGAATAAATAACAACATAAAAGAGTTAAACTATGATGAAACTGTTTTCAACTTAGGAGCTCAACCCGCGGAAGGAGGCGATGATTGGGTGTTTAAGGATCTTTTTCGCTCCAAGCAGAAATATGTAACAATCAAACAACGGGAAATTCCCGATGGTTCGTTACAACAGACCGATTTATCGAAGAAGGAGCTTCCTGACGGGTTATGGGTTAAATGCGGACAATGTAACCAAATGATTTACCATAAAGATTTGGTCAAAAATCTAAAGGTCTGTCCAAAATGCCAGTACCATT
This sequence comes from Bacillota bacterium, assembly GCA_012735135.1. Taxonomy (GTDB): domain Bacteria; phylum Bacillota; class UBA4882; order UBA10575; family UBA10575; genus Capillibacterium. The sequence goes on from JAAYHY010000012.1 coordinate 18,589, forward strand.
TCAGGATTAGCGCCTGGGAGAGAATTAATTATCTGGTGGACCCGGGTAGCTTTCAAGAGTTGTTTGCCAACATTACTTCCGGCGACCCCTTAAATTTCCCCGTGTACCAGGATAAGTTGGCCAAGTCGAAGAAAGAGACGGAGTTAAAAGAAGGGGTCGTCACCGGGGTGGCGAATATCGGGGGTGTTCCCTTAGCTCTTGGGGTGATGGATTTTGGGTTTATCGGTGGCTCGATGGGGTCGGCCGTTGGCGAGAAACTAGTCCGGATTTTTGAGTATGCGGCCGAGCACGAATTGCCGGTGGCCACTTTCGCCGCTTCCGGTGGCGCCCGGATGTATGAAGGAATTTTATCCTTAATGCAGATGGCTACGACTTGTCAAGCGTTAAGCCTTTTGGCTGAGAAAGCCCTCTTATATATTTCAATCTTAACCGATCCGACGACCGGTGGGGTCTTTGCCAGCTTTGCTTCGCAGGGGGATATCATCATCGCAGAGCCGGGGGCGTTAATTGGTTTTGCCGGCGCGCGTGTTATCCAACAAACCACCCGTCAAACCCTCCCGCCCGGCTTTCAGAGATCGGAATTTCTGTTGGAGCATGGGATGATCGATATGATTGTCAGCCGGAAGGAGCTTCGTAATACCCTCGCCCGCCTATTACGGTATCATCAGCGACGGAAAAGGGTGATTAACCAATGAGTAACGGTAGTAACTATAATCTGGATTTTGAGCGACCCCTGAAAGAACTGGAAAAAAGGATCGAAGAGCTTAAGCTGTTTGCGGAAGAAAAACAGATCGACATGTCGGAAGAGATTGCCCGGATGGAAGAGAAAGCCCGTGGTTTGAAAACGGAGATATACAAGAATCTGACCCCCTGGCAAAAGGTGCAGATTGCCCGTCATCCGAAAAGGCCTACTTTTTTGGAATATATTGATCTTATCTTCCATGGCTTTATGGAATTACACGGGGATCGGTTATACCGGGATGACCCGGCGTTGGTCGGTGGCTTAGCTTATTTGGAAGATATTCCCGTCACCATTCTCGGGCATCAGAAAGGCCGTGATACAAAAGAAAACATCTTTCGTAATTTCGGGATGCCCCATCCGGAGGGTTACCGGAAAGCCATTCGCCTGATGAAACAGGCGGAAAAATTTGGGCGGCCGGTGATTACCTTTGTGGATGTGGCCGGCGCCTTTCCTGGAAAAGAAGCGGAAGAAAGGGGACAGGGGGAGGCCGTCGCCAAAGCCATTATGGAGATGGCCGGCTTAAAGACCCCGATTATCGTGGTGATCACAGGCGAAGGCGGGAGCGGTGGCGCCTTGGCGGTCGGGGTTGGCGACCGCATTCTTATGTTGGAGAATGCTTATTATTCCGTCATTTCTCCGGAAGGGTGCGCCTCCATTCTGTGGAAAGATGCTTCCAAGGCGCCACAGGCGGCGGAGGTCTTGCGCATCACCGCCCAGGATCTGATGGAACTACAGGTGGTCGATGAGATCATTCCGGAACCTTTGGGTGGCGCCCATACGAACCCGGAAGAAATGGCGGCCCGGATCAAAACCCACCTGCTCACTAACGTTAAAGCCATCATCCAGACGGAGCTTCCCGATTTATTAGCGCAGCGCTATCAAAAATTCCGCCGGATCGGTCGTTATCTTGAAGAATAAAGATTATTCATTCTGTTTGGCAGGAGGTCTAAACGTGAAGAGGATTGCGATTATAACCAGCGGGGGCGATGCCCCCGGGATGAATGCGGCGATTAGGGCGGCAACGTTAACAGCGATCAAGGCCGGTTGTGAAGTTTTCGGCGTTAAACGTGGTTATCAAGGACTTATTACCGGAGAGATTTCCGAACTTACTTCCTTAACGGTATCCGATATTTTACACCGGGGCGGCACGATTCTCCATTCCGCCCGTTCCAAAGAGTTCGCCACGGCGGAAGGACGGGAAAAAGCCATCAAACATCTGCATGACTTCGGGATTGAAGGGATTGTGGTGATTGGGGGGGACGGCTCTTTCCGCGGAGCGCTGGAATTATCCAATTTAGGCTTTGCCACTGTCGGGATTCCCGGGACGATCGATAATGATATTGAATGTACCGATCTCTCCATCGGTTTTGATACGGCGTTGAATACGGTCTTGGATTCCATTAATAAGATCCGGGATACAGCCGTCTCCCATGATCGGGTCTATGTGGTGGAAGTGATGGGGAAGAATTCCGGATTTATTGCCCTTTACGCCGGTTTGGCCGGGGGTGCTGACGCGGTGCTGATTCCAGAGGTGGAACCGGATTTAGACCAAGTTGTTCAGCGGATCGAAATGGTAAGCCGGATCGGGCGTCGGCATAGTATTGTCATCGTGGCGGAAGGGATTTTTGGGGACCCCTTGAGCGGACGTGCTTTCTCGGAAAGCGCCGCTTTTAAGGTGGCGACCTACATCAATTTGAAAGTCAAGAAAGATACGCGGGTGACGATTTTAGGCCATATTCAAAGGGGTGGCTCTCCGTCGGCCTTAGACCGGACCCTCGGAACGCGGTTTGGCGCCAAAGCCGTCGAGTTGTTGATATCCGGGGAAAGCCGGATGATGGTTGGCTGGGTCGACCATGACCTCAAAGTTTCACCGATGGATGAAGCCATCGCCCGGAAAAAACGGGTTGAACCGGAAGTCTATGCCTTGGCCGAGACTTTGGCTTCAATTTGATCGCGAGGTTAAAACCGTGCTCTTGTTGGCTTGACGCTGCCGGAGAAAAGGTTTATAATCATTTTAAAAAGTAAATAATAACTCATCAAGAGCGGCGGAGGGAAAAGGGCCCGATGAAGCCCGGCAACCGGGGAAGCGCTATCCCAACGGTGCCAAATCCCTCCAGCTTCTGGAAGATGAGTACGGCCAACCCTTCCAAGCGAAGGGTTTTTTGTTGAGATGAAGGAGGTTCGAAGTTGAAACGATATTTGTTTACATCCGAATCGGTGACGGAGGGGCACCCCGACAAAATCTGCGACCAGATCTCCGATGCCATTCTCGATGCCATCCTGGCGGAAGACCGGACAGCACGGGTTGCGTGTGAAACAGCGGTTACGACCGGTTTGATTATGATTATGGGTGAAATCACCACCAATTGTTATGTGGATATTCCGAAGATCGCCCGGGAAGTGGTGAAGGAGATCGGTTACACCAGGGCGAAGTATGGTTTTGATGGTGAGACCTGTTCCGTGCTGACGGCCATTGATGAACAGTCACCCGATATTGCGCTGGGGGTTAACCAAGCTTTAGAGGCAAAAACCGGCGCCCATGAGGATGCCAACACCATCGGCGCCGGTGACCAGGGGATGGTCTTCGGTTATGCCACTGCCGAAACTCCCGAGTATATGCCGTTGCCCATTGCGCTTGCCCACCGTTTAGCCCGCCGGTTGGCGTATGTGCGTAAGCAGCGGATCTTGCCTTTCCTCCGCCCTGATGGTAAAACCCAGGTGACGGTGGAATACGAAGGCAACCGGCCGTTGCGGATCGACGGCATCGTGGTTTCCGCCCAGCATAGTCCGGCAATTGACCGGCGAACGCTGGAAGAGGGAATCCGGGAAGAGGTGATTAAACCGGTTATTCCCGAAGCCTATCTGGATGCGCAGACCAAATACTATATCAATCCCACCGGCCGTTTTGTGGTGGGAGGACCCCAAGGGGATAGTGGGCTAACCGGGCGGAAGATTATTGTCGATACTTACGGCGGAATGGCCCGCCATGGCGGGGGCGCCTTTTCCGGTAAAGACCCGACGAAGGTAGACCGTTCCGGCGCCTATGCCGCCCGTTATGTTGCGAAAAATATTGTCGCCGCCGGCTTGGCCCGCAAATGTGAAATCCAAGTGGCTTACGCCATCGGGGTGGCAAAACCTGTTTCGATCAGCATTGATACCTTTGGCACCGGGGTTCTCCCCGACGGTCAACTGGTCACCCTGGTCCAGGAGGTCTTTGATCTACGTCCGGCGGCGATCATTAAAACTTTGGATCTAATCCGTCCCATCTACCGGCAAACGGCTAGTTACGGTCATTTTGGCCGCACGGATTTGGATCTCCCCTGGGAAAGGTTGGATCAAGTGGAGGTTTTAAAAGGGAAGGCAGGAAAGTAAGGGGATTATTGCAGAAAAGCGAAGCCTGTGTTATAATAGCATAGTTAAATATCGAGAAGAAGGTGAACCCCGATGAAAAAAGATATTCATCCGAATTACGGTAAAGCGATCGTCACTTGCGCTTGCGGCGAAACCTTTGAAACCGGGTCGACGAAAAAAGAGATCCGGGTTGAAATCTGCTCCAAATGCCATCCCTTTTACACGGGAAAGCAAAGAATCGTCGATTCTGGCGGACAAGTGGAAAAATTCCAAAAAAGAATGGAGAAATCCGGAAAGTAAGCTTAAAACAGAGCGGATCTGCTCTGTTTTAAACTATTAATCTGTTCTTGATTAAGCATTAACGGAAGATGCCGCCTTTTCGGCATCTCTCTTTTATCATCAATCTATCCCGAAGGAATGCTCAAGAGAGGGGTGATTTCGTGGCCGACAATTACCAATACGGAGGGCAAGCAGTGATTGAAGGGGTGATGATGCGTGGGCGTCATCATTATGCAATTGCCGTCCGGAAAGAGAATAATACCACTTGTGTGATGAGTGAACAGATCGGGTCCTACACCCAAAAAAACCGCTTCTTGCGTTTGCCTTTTATCCGCGGCATTGTGGCTTTAGGTGAATCCCTGGTTCTTGGGTTGAAATCATTACAATACTCAGCCAACCAATTAATGGAGACGGAGGGTGAGGAAGAGCTCTCCTTTTGGGAGATAACTTTAATGATGATCTTCGCCATTGGATTAACGATCTTGCTTTTTGTGGCGCTTCCCCTTTTCCTCCGTAGCTTGGTCGCCAAAGTATTGCCGGGGACTTTCTGGCGTAACCTTTTTGAAGGATTGAGCCGTGCGGTTATTCTTGTGATCTATATTAGCGTAATTTCCTTGCTCTCCGATATCCAACGGGTTTTTGCCTATCATGGCGCCGAACACAAGGTGATTCATACCTATGAAGCGGGCGAGGAATTGACGGTTGACAACGCCAAAAGCAAAACGACCCTTCACCCCCGGTGTGGAACCAGTTTTCTCCTCTACGTTGTGATGGTCAGCGCCTTGGTCTTTTCTTTCCTGGGTGAGCAAACTTTTCTGATGCGGTTTGCTTCCCGTCTGCTCTTGCTCCCATTGATTGCCGGGATTTCTTACGAGTTGATTAAGCTCTCCGGCAAGCATCAATCTTTTATTCTATGGCGGATACTCAGCTGGCCTGGTTTGATGTTACAGCATCTGACCACCCGTGAACCCGACGATGGCCAGTTGGAAGTGGCGATTTTAGCATTGAAAGAAGTATTGTCGTTGGAGAATAATAATAATGTCTTACCCATCAATAACCAAGAGGTTTAATGGTAAGTGAGGTAGTTTGATGTTTGATAAGTTGGCGGTTTTAAATGAAAAGTTTATGGAGATAGAACGGAAAATGGCGGATCCGAAGATTTCCGTTGATCCGGAGGAGATGCGGAAATTGGGGAAGAGCCATGCCGATTTATTGCCGATTGTTACGGCCTACCGTCGTTATCAACAGCTCCAAGCCGACCAAAAGGTAGCACGGGAGTTGTTACAGGAGAAGCCTTCCCCGGAAGAGGTTGAACTGCTCCAGGCGGAACTCACGGATTTAGAAGCCCAAAGCAAGGAATTGGAAGATGAATTAAAGTTGATGCTCCTCCCAAAGGATCCCAATGATGAAAAAAATGTGCTGGTTGAGATTAGAGCTGGCACCGGCGGGGAGGAAGCGGCCTTGTTTGCGGCCGATCTCTTCCGGATGTATATCCGTTACGCGGAGAAACTGGGCTGGCGGGTGGAGATGTTGAGTTCCAACCCGACAGAATTGGGGGGCTTTAAAGAAGTTATTTTTTTGGTGGAAGGCAAGGGGGCTTATAGCCAACTTAAATTTGAAAGCGGGGTCCACCGGGTCCAACGGATTCCGGAGACCGAAACCGGCGGCCGGATCCATACTTCCGCCGCCACGGTGGTTGTCCTGCCGGAAGCCGAAGAGATTGAACTCCAAATCGACCCGAATGATCTCCGGATCGATGTATACCGTTCCTCCGGTCATGGCGGTCAGAGTGTGAACACCACCGATTCGGCCGTCCGTATCACGCACCTGCCCACCGGGATGGTGGTGACCTGTCAGGATGAGAAATCTCAACTGAAAAACCGGGAAAAAGCCTTAAAAATCTTAAGATCCCGTCTTTTAGATAAACTCCAACAGGAGAAGCAGCAGGAACTAGTCTCCACCCGGCGGAGCATCGTCAAATCGGGAGACCGGAGTGAGCGGATCCGGACGTACAATTTTCCGCAGAACCGGCTTACCGATCACCGGATCGATTTAACTCTCTATCGGTTGGATAGTATAATCGCGGGGGATCTGGAAGAACTGGTTTCCAAACTGATGATCTCCGAGCAAACAGCGAAGTTGCAGGCGATGGATGAAGGAGGGGTGGCATGATCCCGACGGTGGGGATGGTGCTTCGAGAGACAACTCTTTTTTTCACCAAACGGGGTCTGCCCGCTGCCCGGCTCGAGGCGGAACTTCTAATGGCCCACCTTTTGGGGACCGATCGTTTGCGTTTGTATACCGACGGGGAACGGCCTTTAAACAAGGAAGAGGTTAGTAAATATAAAGCATTGATTCGCCAGCGTTTGTCCGGTCAACCGCTGGCTTATATTACGGGAAAAAAGTCCTTTCTCAGCTGGGAGTTTCAGATTACCCCCGCGGTGTTGGTCCCCCGTCCGGAGACGGAGATTCTGGTGGAAAGGGTAGTTGAAGAGTGCCGGAAGCTGACTACCGGGCGCCTCTTGGAACTGGGAACCGGGAGTGGCATTATCGCCATCTCTTTAGCCCATTACCTGCCGGGTTTTCAAATCGATGCCGTCGACCTTTCGCCCGCGGCCCTTGAGGTGGCGGCCGCTAATGCCGAAGCCCATCAGCAAAAGGAGCGAATCAATTTTTACTGCGGTAATCTCTATGCGGCGCTTTCTATGGACAGTGGATCCAGGTATACGGGGATTGTGACCAATCCGCCCTATATTCCAACGGCCGTCATCCCTACTTTAGCCAAAGAAGTACAACAGGAGCCCCGGGTTGCCCTGGATGGAGGACCGGACGGGACAGAGGTGATCCGCCGGATCTTGGCGGAGGCTCCCCATTGGTTGGTTCCCGGTGGTTTTCTTGCCCTTGAACATGGGTATGACCAACTTCCGGAGATCCAAAAAATGGCGATGGAAGCCGGGTTCACCGAGATCGCTTCTTACCAGGATTATGCCGGTTGGCCCCGGGTGGCCGTTTGCCGCCGGGGTACTCCGCCCTTATCCTGATGCGCTTTTCACCACGACCTCCGCTGTTTGTGTCACCGGTTTGATTGTGTTCCAAGGGTAGAATATGGCTTTATGGTGAGGAAAACCGTAGAGCCTTTTTTTTTGCTTAAAAATGGTTATATTGCGTAATAATAGAAGGGGAGAGCGGAGGTGTTTTACTGATGAAAATTTTATATATTTTGGGAAATACCGGCTCAGGAAAGACCGAATTGATCCGGCGCACCCATGAAACCCTGGCCGGACGGTTGGCGATCCGGGCGATCTACTGTCAACAGAATTCCCTCTTCGATGTGGAAAGATTACAAGCCGCCGGTATTCCGGCCATGATGAGCAATGAAAATTTTCGCGTGCCGGTGGAGTGGCCCCGGGATGACCGGGAAGAATTGGTGTTTTACGAATTTTCGGGCCGGTCTGGATATTCCTTGCCAAAACAGAACGATGATACGTTTCGGATTTTTGTCTTTAGTGTAACGGAAGGAGATGAGAAACCTTTAAAATATCCCCGGCTCTTTAAAGAGGTGGAGCTGGTCATCCTCAACAAAATAGACCTTCTTCCGTTTACCGATTTTTCCGTCTACCGTTTCCAGCAACAATTACGGATGGTTAACCCCACTGTACCCTTAATCAAAATTTCTTGCCGGAGTGGAGTAGGGCTGGAGAGTTGGCGCAACTGGGTCCTAAAACTCTATGGCTACCATTATGTGGAGGAGAACGGGATTCTACCCCGGCTTAATAACTTTCCCGGGCTCTCCTGTTATTAGTCAGGGAGAGTACCACGGGCGGGAGATTTTGCTTCGGGCAGGGGAAGATCGCTTATTTCCTGGGGAGAAAGCCCATATTTTTCTTCCGTTTCAATGTTACCTTTTGGCTCAACATGGACGGCTACATCATATAAATTTTCAATCCTCTGCCTTAACACCTTCTCGACGGCTACGGCTAACCGGTGTCCTTCCGCCACCGTCAGCTTGCCATCGACCTCTATGTCAATGTCGATCAAGTAAAGATTGGCCAGTTTCCGAATGCGTGTCCGGTGGGGATTGAAAACATCCTCCACTTCCTGGACGGCTGCAAAGACCTGGCGATAGATGGAGAGATCCTTAACCCCTTCCATTAACTCCGTGTTCGCGTCGAGAAAAATATGGACCGCTGTCCGCATAATCCAAAAGGAGATCAGGATCGCGACCAGATGATCGATGAGCGGAAGGCGGAAAGTGATTGTTAAGACCGTGCCAACGAGGACGCCCAAAGAAACGTAAAGATCGGCCAGCATATTGCGGCCGTTGGCGATCAACATGGAACTATTGGTTTTCTGTCCTACTTTAAACTGGTATAGGGCGAGCAAAAGTTTACCGAGGATCGAGCAGAAACTGGCCACCATCGCCAGCGGGGACGGAACGGTGCTTTCCGTAGCGGTAAGGATTTTTGCCATTGAGACAAGGAAAAGTTGGATCCCGGCCGACAGGATAATGAAGGCGATGATGAGCGTGGCGAGGGCTTCCGCCCGGTGGTGTCCATAGGGATGTTGCTCATCGGGTGCTTTGGCCATGATTTTTAAGGCAAAAAAGATGATGATAAAACTTAAAACATCGGTGGCACTGTCGAGGCCGTCCCCAACGACCGCTAAACTTCCAGCCATATACCCCAGACCTCCCTTGATTAAGGCCAGGAGAGTATTGCCCAAAATTCCGATCGCAGAGGCAATTTTGATCTGTTTTAAACGAAGTGGCACAAAGCATTCCCCCACCCAAGATCTGACCACAGGTTTTGTCCGGTTAGTTTAGCATATGCCCTTTATTAAAGATGAGGGACGAAAACCCTTTTTTTCAATTGTTAACATTATATAGATAATGATAAGGAGCATCCTTCTCAAATACTACGGGGGGAAAGCGGTCCGGACCGCGGGCGCCCGGATAAGGAACGGGTGCCCGCGGTTTTATTTAGAAGCAAAGACCACCTAAAACCAACAGGATCAGGATCAAGAAGATTAAGAATGGGAAGAAATTGTTGTGTCCGCTGGCCTCGGCCATCTTCCCGAACCTCCTTTCTTTTTTCACTTTAAAAAAGACTGTTTCCATTTTTAACGTATGAAAACAGCAAGCGGGGAGGAACAGGGTTCGGGCATTTTCTCTATGGAAAGCGGCCTAAATATCCCTTTAACGAACAGCCGGATCAAAATTTATTAAAAAGAAAGAACCCGGTCACCAGAACCGGGTTCTTTCTTTCTGTGCCCTTGATCCTTTGAGAAGAGGGCATTTTTATTTTATGTAGAAGTAATCGGTTTATACGTTTCTTTAACTTTTTCGCTGAGACTGGGCGGCTGCTTCATGCTATAATAATATGGAATTTTTTCTTCGGATCATGAGCGAAACCCATTGCCATCCAGTTCCACCCAGGCCGAATGGTATTTTAAGCTTGGTTCCGCTTGAAAACTTTACCAAGGATTTCAAGGAGTATGAAAAACACCATTCGGCTCCAGCGGTGCTTGAATTGGTTGTTCACGCCGACGACACCGGTAAACGCCGGTAATTTAATGGAAGCCGGGTGAACAACTGGAACTATTTAAGGTAAGAAGGTGTGAAGATGACGGCTCCCTCACTTTATTTTATTACGCCTGACCAATGTAACCCCGTATCCCTCAAAAAAATCCTGCTCCAGCGACCGGAGGTTAAGTTTGTCTCCATGGTGGGAGTGGATCTGGGGGGAAATGATACCGATGCGAAGATTCCGATGGCGGTTTTCCTTAAGGACACCGAGAAATTTTTACGGGGGGAGATCCATACGGACGGTTCCAGTGTGGTACTGCCGGGGATAGCCACGCTAAACGACGGCAAAGTGGACTTTGAGGCTGACACCTCGGTAAATTGGTTTATCGACTATAATTATGAGCATCTGGACCCGCAAACAAAGTTACCGGTGGGGACTTTACGGATCCCTTCGTATCTGATTCATAGCGGCGAAAGGATCGGTTCCCGTTCCGTCCTCCGGCGGGCGACGGAACGGGTTAACCGGGAATTAACGGAACTGTGCCGTCGGTACCCCCACTCCCTTCACTTACAGGGGATTGATCCTGAAGCGATTACGGAGATTTTTTTGACGGCCGCTACCGAATTGGAGTTTTGGGTGAAAACCCCCAATGAAAAGGCGGATATCGAACAACTCAAGGTATCCCAGGTATTACGGGAACAGTACTGGAAGCGGACCAAAGGGGTGGTCCGGACGGCGCTGGAGCATTCATTGCTTCTCTTGGAAGCCTACGGACTACAACCGGAGATGGGCCATAAAGAGGTAGGAGGCGTCACGGCCAAGATCGGTGAAGACGGGGGATTAACCCATATTATGGAACAATTGGAGATAACCTGGCGGTATAGCAATGCTTTGCAAACGGCCGATAATCAGTTGTTGGCGCGGATTTTAATTAAAGAAGCATTCCGCCGCCATGGTTTGGAAGTTACCTTTATGGCTAAACCCATGGAAAAAGTGGCCGGTAGTGGCGGCCACACCCATCTGGGGCTGGCGGCCAGACTAAAAGACGGTTCGGTCCGGAATCTGTTTACGCCGGCCGATCCCGAGACGGAGTTTTTAAGTCCGATCGGGTGGGGCGCATTAATAGGTATTCTCAAGAACTACGAGGCGATTGGGGCCTTTATTACTGCTTCCAATGATGCCTTTAACCGGCTGCAACCGGGTTTTGAGGCGCCGGTCTGTATTGTCGCCTCCGTTGGCCATAACGTGAGCATCCCTTCACGGAACCGTACCGTTTTGGTGGGATTGATCCGGGAAAACAATAACCCGGCGGCCATCCGTCTTGAAGTACGTTCCCCCAATCCCCATTCCAATTATTATCTGGCTATCGCGGCGCTTGCCCAAGGCATGCTGGACGGTATTACTTATGCGTTGACCAATGGGCGGACCAGCGCCCAACTGGAGAAGGAATTCTCGAAGAAACCGGGAGAACCCGCCGGTTATCTGGAGACGGAACGGGCCTACCGGAGTGAGGAGGATGTTTTTGAAGCCTATTCCAGGGAGGAAAGGGACCGCCTTTTTGGTGTTCCGCCGGCCACCGTTTGGGAGACCTTGGCCAATTTAGAACGGTATCCGGAGAAAACCGCCGTCTTAACCCGGGGAGAGGTTTTTACGTCCCGGATTATTAAATCCTATTCCCTGGCGATGCTGAATCAATGGATGACCGAATTATGCGACCGGATTCTCCCGGAGAACGCCGAAGTGATCCGCAGTTTGACCCCGGACGAACAAGTGATCCATACGGCGTTGGATCAAGAACGGTGGCAACGTATTCATGACCTCCGTTACCGGTTGCTCAAAGACCGGTCGGATTATACCTCCCTCTTTACCCAATTACGGCAGGCCATTGCGGCGCGGGATTATGCGTTGGCTTCCCGTTTGCAATTGGAGATTGAGGCGGAAATGAAAAGGTTGAAGCAGTTTTATGCGGAGTATAAAAAGAATTTATTTTGAAGAAAAAAAAAACGGGGTCCGCAGACCCTTAAATTAGACGGCGCGCGCCCCGTAAACGCCTTTTCCAGGCCAGGTTAAGAGGGCTGACCCGTACTTGCTGTCCGTTCATGACATGGAGGAACGAATGCTGGTCAACCATTACTCCGGCGTGGGTGATTGCTCCTCCCACTTGGAAATAAACCAGATCTAAAGGTTTTAATGGTTCCGTCTTTAAATTGACCGCCCGGCCGACCCGCTCCAAACCACGGAGAAGCCGTTCGGGGTCGATTTTATACCAGTCAGTGGTATAGGGCTGGCCATCGCCGTTGGGAAGATTAATCCCCAGCTTTTTATAGAAGAGATAAGCCAGGCCCAGACAGTCTAGTCCATGCCGGTCGCGGCCACCATGCCGGTAGGGGATACCTAGAAACTCCCGGGCGTATTCTTCGTAATTATTCTGCTCCATCCGCCTATTCCTTTCTTTTTAACTGCGTTTTATATTATATGCGGCGGGAGACAGCGGGGACCGGTAAAGTTTCAAAGGAAAGTCTTATAAATCAGGACTGTCTTTGCGTAGCATTTATCGTAGAGTTCATCCCGGTCCCAACCGGGAAAGGCCTTGAGACAAGCTAAGTAAAGGAGAAGGGTGGCTGTGCGTAGTTTGCCTTGAAAGGTATAATGGAGGAAGCGTAAGAGATTGAAGTCGGTATAGCGTAATACATTTTCAATCCGGATCATCTTTGATCCCCCTTTGGGTTTTATTGCCAGCGTCGGCGACTACCTGGAAGCGGACAGGCTCTAGTCCCTATAAGGTATGCCAAAGGACGGAAAAATATGACTAAAGGAGCGAACCTCGTTGGCGCCTAAAATTAGGGAGGAGTGAAAAATTGGGTATTTTAACATAGAGGTTCTGGTTGGCTGCTCCGGCGGACCGGTGGGGGCGCCTATCTTGCTATTTTTCCTTAGCGGGCAGCGTATTTTTGGATTTAGGAGGATTTTAATGAAACATGTCGTCAGTGTAAGTCTTGGCTCATCCACCCGTGACCATCAAGTCAGCATCGAATTAATGGGCGAAGAATATTTGGTCGAACGGATCGGGATGGACGGGGACCTGGATAAAATGAAGGAAACCATTGCCCGGCTGGACGGAAAGGTGGATGCCATCGGCTTGGGGGGGATTACCGCCCTGTTTCCAGTCGGCGGGAAAACCTATTTTCTCCGTAGTGCCCGGCCGTTGATGGAAATACCCAAACGGACCCCCTTAGTTGATGGAACCGGCTGGAAAAAGGTCCTGGAACGGCAGGTCATTTTGGATCTGGACCGGGAAGGGATTGTTCCGGTGCGTGGAAAGAAAGCTTTGCTCACCGTAGCTTTCGACCGTTACAGTATGGCCCAGGCCTTTGCGGAACTCGGTTGTGACTTAAGTTGTGGCGACTTGATTTTCTCCTTTGGTTTTCCTTACTTGCTGAGGGGCTTTACCACCTTCCACCGGGTGGTGCGGACCTTGGCGCCGGCGGTTTGCCTTCTCCCCTTTGATTGGCTTTATCCTACCGGAAAGAAGGAGGAGTATGTGGAAGACCCCACCAAATATGCCCGCTATTATCAAGAAGCCGACATTATCGCCGGCGATTATCTTTACATTCAACGCTATATGCCCGATGAACTAACCGGTAAAGTCATTATTACCAATACGGTGACCAACCGGAATGTAGAGGATTTAAAAGCCCGGGGAGTCAAAACGCTGGTGACCACCACCCCGAATCTGGGTGGACGTTCCTATGGGAGTAACGTGATCCAAGCGGTGATCGTGGCTGCCTTGGGGAAAAAACCAGAAGCCATCACTGATGAAGATTATTTAACGATGACCAGGAAATTGGGGTTCAAGCCCCGGGTTGAGCAGTTAGCGGCGACCTGAAATTCAAGTAGTTGCTCAGGCCGGTTTCCGCCGGCTTAAGTGGCGTGCTGTAAAACCAAAGACGGGTGAGGAATAAATGATAGACCAGGGAGGGACCGATCTTGCGTAAAAATCTAACCAAGCAAAGGAGGCGGCTCCTGGCGGGAATTATTTGCTGTCTATTCGGTTTGACGGTCGGTGTTTGGGCATACCCTTTACAGCTTGAGGACCAGTTTGGACGGGCGGTAATTCTGGAGCGGCCACCGATGCGCATTGTCTCCGGTTCACCGGGGAACACGGAGATCCTCTTTGCCTTGGGCCTGGCCGACCGGATCGTGGGGGTCACCGATTGGTGTGACTATCCCCCGGCCGCGCAGGAGAAGCCCAAGGTTGGGGATATTGCCCCCATCAATATTGAGCGGGTCCTCGCGCTCCGCCCCGATTTGGTCCTGGCCTGTAATTTAAATGGGAAAGAAGCGGTGGAAAACCTGACGGCGTTAGGTATCCCGACTTTTGCCCTTAATCCGGTCTCCTTTGCCGATTTGGGTGAGGCCATTGGTTTGGTCGGGCAATTAACCGGGGCCCAAACCGCCGCCGCCCAACTGGTAGCGGAGTTGGAAGCCGCTTTGGCGGCGCTGGCGCCCGCCAGGGAGGCGGCCGGGGCGCAACCTAAGGTATTTATTGCCATCGGCATTGATTTGGCGGACTTGTGGACCGCCGGCACCGGGACTTTTTTGGATGAGGCCGTTACTTGCTTAGGTTGGAAGAACATCGCCGGTGGACTGGGCTTTAGCTGGGGACAGATCAGTCTGGAATATATTTTGGCGGAGAATCCGGAGAGCATTTTAACCGAATTGGACCCGGAGGTTTTCCGGAA
>JAAYHY010000106.1 GCA_012735135.1 Bacillota bacterium
ATTAATAACGGTCCGCGTCTGTAGCTCAGTTGGATAGAGCAACGGACTTCTAATCCGTAGGCCGCAGGTTCGAATCCTGCCAGACGCGCCAGTTAATTTTTCAACCCTTGATTAGAATGACCGGGAATTACCCAACCATACCCGGATTTTTGGGATAAAATCAGCGCCGTTAAGTCTTTCCTTCCACCTGACGGAAGGTTTTTTATTTTATCCCGGTCTCATCCCAGGGCGGGAACTGGTGCGATATTACTATCTTACCTTTTCCCTTTCCTTATTGTCAACATAAAGGAGAGCTTGGGCACGTCTCAAGCATTAATAGGCAGCCTCGCAAGCCGGAATATATTTGGAGCTTCCGGCGGTTATTACCCGCTTGTAACCAAAAAAAAACAGCTGATAAGTATCCTTACGCTGTAAATGGTATTCCACTGTAATTTGTCGCGGGGTACGGGCGGGGATTTCCAAATCAATACAGATGAGAATGGGGATGGGGACGGGGATGTCAGGAGGTTTCACGCGCTCTAAGTTCCTGATTTATGCATGCATAATTGCCGATTTGACAGAACATAGTTCTTTGTAAAAGGCCGTTATCTCAAAAGACGGCCTGATGCCCAATTCTTCAAAGAGGGTTTTCGCGAAGGCTGTATATTCTTTTCTTAACGCCAAAAAGTCCCCCTTGCCGGCAAGGGCTGCCAATAACAAACGTAACGCTTCTTCGGAATAGGGATCTGCCGCCATGATCTGCCTTATATGTACCAGAGCCCGTGCATACATCTTTTTTTTCAGATAGTAGCCGGCCAGTTCTTGCCTCAAACTGATGTTAGTGTTTTTCAGTTTTTCTTGAACCGGAAGCACCCATTGATAGTCAAGATCCTCAAGATAATCGCCCCGGAAAAGAGCAGCTGCGGTTTCCAGATCATCCACCAAAGTCTCTGTCATGGTTTTACCCAGAGCTTTTTGGGTTACATCTTCAAATTGATATCTGTCAATCAAAACACTGCCGGGACGGAGTTGATAACATCTGGAACCGTAAACAATAATCGTTTCCTTTGTATACTGCTGGATAAGCCGGCGTAAGTAATAAAGGGTAGTGTGAAATACGGAAGAGGCTTTATCCGCATTAAGATCCGGCCACAAATCTTCCAAAATTTGGCTGGTGCTTACCGGTTTACCCTGATGGGCAAGATAGGCGAGGAGGTCACGGGATTTCACCGTCCGCCAACAGTTGGCATCGATTTCTTGCTGGTGATGAAAAACCCGGAACGGTCCGAACATTTGGATCCTGAAAACGAAGGAACCATCCGCTCTGCCCGCTATGTTTTCAGGCTTAATATTCGCCAGGCCATTACTGCCTCGATCGGCTAAATTAATGGGCTGTACCTTCCCCGGTCTGCTATTCTCCGGCATAATTTCCCTGACGATCTGGATTAGTGATGCCGCCGAGTTTCTCAACCGTTCTCCCGCTTCCTGTGAATCTCCCCTTTCCAGCAAAATCATACTGAGAATCACTTCACAGATGGGAGAAACTATTCCTCCTTGGGAGAGCGAGTCCTGATAAGCCTTTTCTCCAATGGACAGTGCTGCATCCCATTCCCCTTTCTGTAAATAGTACAAGGCCAGAAGAGAACGGTTAATAACCCCGATATACTGAGCCCCTTCAATTTGCCCTAAGATTTTAACTCCGGAGCGCAGAAGATGTTCGGCTAAATCATTAGGCTTGTAATTATTTGGGATGATTTGGGTATGAAGTTTCTTCTTATTTAAGTAGCCAGTGGTTTTCTGTTCGAGTCCGAAGTCTTTTCTAAAATGCATTCTAACATTTTCCTCCCCCACCCAAATGATCAATAAAAAATATTGACAAAGCCACCCTTCACCTCATTGACTTGTTTCATATAATTGATAAAATAAAATTGGAGTAATTTTGCCCATTTATACTGTTTATTCATTCCCATAGCTTTTTGTTTTACTATAATGCATATTTCATTTTCAGTAATCACCCTAAGGGTGATTATGGTAAAAAAAAAGGGTGATTTTTGGGGTGATTTTCCGCGCGCGAAAAGGGGGAAACGGAGGCCCATCTTTTACCTCCGTGTACGCGCAAAGATCAACCGTGGGAAAATGGAGGCGGTTTGATTGAAAAGAAGGATTATTTCGTTTATTCTGGCAACCCTTAGTATAGCGATCTTATTCTTGATCGCCGGGTCTGTCGGCGGGTGCGCCGGTGAAAGACCGGATCCGAAAAACCCGGTAATAATCACGATGTGGCATAACTATGGCGGACAAATGCAAAGCGTCATGGACGAACTGATTGACGAGTTCAATAGTACAATTGGGCGGAAAAAAGGCATTATCATAAGTGTTACCTCTATTTCGGCTTCAAAAGATATGCAAGAAAAACTTTATATGATTGCCGCGGGTGACCCTGGCGCGCCGGAGATGCCCGATATCGTAACAACCTACCCTAAAACCGCCCTCATCCTTTATGAACAAGGACTATTGGCCCCTTTGGACGAACAATTTTCCACGAAGGAACTGGATGCTTATCTGCCCCAATTTATCAAGGAAGGCAGGCTCTCCGACGGTAAACTTTATGTTTTCCCCATCGCCAAATCGACCGAGGTGTTATTTGTCAATCAGACCTTGTTTGACCGTTTTTCTGCCGCCACCGGTGTTCAGCTTGACCGCCTCGCAACTTTTGAAGGAATTGCCGAAGCCGCGGTTAAGTATTATGAATGGACGGATTCGCTGACACCAAATATAGCCAATGACGGTAAAACATTCTTTACCGCCGATTCCTGGTTTAATCTTGCCCAAGTCGGTGTCGCCCAATTGGGCGGGGAATTTGTCTTTTCGGATTTTCTGAATGTGACTTCCGATCTCTATAAGCGCATTTGGGACTTTAGTGTTCTTCCCGCCCTCGCCGGCGGTTATGCTGTGACCGACAGTTATTCCTCCGATCTATCCAAAACCGGTGAGATCGTCTGTTCACTCGGTTCTACAGCAGGAATCCTTTTCTACGGCGACAGTATTACTTATCCTGATAATACCATTGAGGCTGTTGCCTATAGTATTCTGCCTTATCCAGTCTTTCGGGGCGGTGAAAAAATCGCGCTTCAACGAGGTGGAGGCATGTGCGTTAAGCGCTCTACACCCAAAAAGGAATATGCCGCCGCGTTGTTTATAAAATGGTTCACCCAACCGGAGCAGAATATGCGCTTTGTATATTCCACGGGTTATTTGCCTGTAACCAAAGAAGCTTTTGAAAACAACATGAAACAGGAGATTTATACGGCGAAAACCCCGAATCTCAAGAAGTTGCTGGAAGCAGCAACGTACATGTACAAGGAATACGCCTTCCTGATCCCGCCAAACTACGAGCAATTCGACAGCTTGAGTAAAGCATACGAGAGTGAATTGAAACGACTAATGATGGAAGGAAGACAAAGCGTTATCCAGGGTAATAAAACCCCGACCATGGTCAGCGAGGAACTTTACGGCAACTTTGTCAATCCCTAAAAAACCTTGGCAGGTGCGGAAAGCATGTTAAAATCAAGCCCATTGCGAAAAATACAGAGAATAATCCGCTTGTTGAAAAAAAACCGGCTTCCCCTGCAATGGTATTCCTTTGCTTACTTTATCCTCTTTTTGTTGGCTGTTATGTCAGGATTATTATTGATCCTCTTCTCCACCGGAGGTTTTTCCGCTGGCCTTAAGGAGTGCCATGTTTTTTTAAAAAACGAGCTTGAACATATCACCGGGGATGTTTCGCGGGAGTTTAACGCCCTCTCTGTAGAAGGCGTAGCCCTGGCCGAGCGTTTGGCCGCTCAAATTGAGAGAGAGCTCGGAACCGTCGGTATAGACCCTGCCGAACTCAAAAACCATCCCCATCTCTTGGAGCCAATCCTCAGCGAGTCGGCTAACATATTGCTCGTCGCTTTGCAAAAGAACAAAAGCAGCGGTGACTTCCTGATCCTGGACGCCACCGTCAATCCGGCGCTGCCATATGCGGCGAACTCCCGGGCCGGTCTCTTCCTTAAAAACATGGAACCAAATGTGATCAACCTCGCCTCCCCGATGATCCGTTATTTACGGGGCCCCGCTTCCATTGCCCGGAAAATGCATATTGACTTATTACCCCAGTGGCAAATGGAATTCCAGGTGACGCCGGGCGACTTTTTTTTTAAAACCATAAACGCTGCAACCGGCAGTGATCTTCCCCTGTCGCGCTTATATTACTGGAACCCCTGTTCCACACTGGCCGGCAATTACGAAAAGGCCATGTTGTTGTGCGTACCGCTCAGAACTTCCGATGGCACATTGATTGGAATTTGCGGCTTCGAATTCAGCGCCATGTTGTTCAAGCTCAAGAACACACCCAACAATTCCACCTACACACGGGCTTTTACCATGTTTGCGCCTTTGTATGGGAATGTTCTTGACGCATCGAAAGCGATGTACGCCGGAAATTACCGCGCGATCCCCTTGCAAAGCGGCGATGTTTTGTCAATTCTGCCGACCAAAAAGGAAATTACAAATTATTTATCGTCGGCGGATGGTTCTGTTTATTCCGGCCTCCACCAAAAAATAAACCTTTATCCAACGAACGCCGCCTTTTCCGGAGATGAATGGGCCTTGTCTGTCTTAATACCGAATCAAGATCTAATGGTAAAAATACGCCGCCAAAACCAACTGTTTTTGGTTCTCCTTTTTGCGCTGTTCATTTTTAGTGTTGTTACAGCCTTGCTGATCAGCCGCAAATCCGTAGCCCCGGTAATCGGTGCTCTGGAAATGGTCAAAGAACGCAAGGTTTCCGGGGATATGAAAACCAATATTCAAGAGATCGACGATCTGATTGCTTTTTTAGCCGCCCGGGACACCGCCGCCGGTGATCTTGCCGGACCAGCAAAAGACCCGGTCGAGTCCTCCGCCTTGTTCAATGCCTTTGTGAATAACATTAAAACCCTTTCCCCTGCCGAACGGGCGGTCTTCAACCTCTATATGGAGGGATATACGGCCCAAGAAATCGCCAAGATTTTGTGTCTATCCATTAACACCATTAAAACCCATAACAAAAGGATCTATACGAAGCTTAACGTTTCTTCCAGAAAAGAATTGCTGGTCTATGTCAAGATGATGCAAGAGAAAGACGGCAAACCGGATGTTTGACAAAAACAATAAGAATCAGCGTTTATCTCCATTATAAAAAATGATTATAAACAAATTCTAAACAACGGTAAGCCGGAGAGACAGTTAAAGGTAAATTCCGACTGTTATGTAAATTAGTGGCGAGTTTAATCCTAACGTTTATCCTCAGTAGACCGTATAAAAAAGGCCGTTCCCGACAAGGAACAGCCTAAATTGTCCGGCCACTAAATTAAAATTATCATTAGCGGTACAGTTCGGCAAAATACTCTTTTAGCATCCGGGCTGTGGAAAATTGCTGCTGCGCCATTTCAATTGATGCGGCCATCATCGCCACCCATTTGTCCCGGTCTTCATAATAGGTGGGAATCACCTCACTCCGGAGAACCCGGTAGAGGGCATCCCGGTCATGGGCATCCTGGTCCTTTCCCTCGTACCCATCCCCGATCTGCCAGCCGTTCACCCCATGGACACAACCTTCCGGCCACCAACCATCCAGGACACTAAAGTTTAAGACCCCGTTCATCGCCGCCTTCATCCCCGAAGTTCCGCTGGCTTCCTGGGGACGCCGGGGATTATTCAACCAGACATCACAGCCTCTGGTGAGGATCCGTCCCAGTTGCATATCATAGTCCTCTAAAAAAACGACGCTCTGCGGGTACCGTTTGGTCATCCGGTACAATTCGGTGATAATCTCTTTCCCGGCTAAATCATTGGGGTGGGCTTTCCCGGCAAAGACCAACTGGAGCCGGCCCTTTTCCAAATATTCCCCGATTACCTCCGGTTTACTGAAGATTAAATTTCCCCGCTTATAGGGGGCCACCCGGCGGGCAAAACCAATTGTCAAAACCTCCTCGTCCAACCGGACACCGTTTCGCCGGTAAATCTCGGCGATTAACTCCCGTTTCGCCTGCTGGTGGGGGGCCCATAAACCTTCCTTACGGGCAAAGGCTTTGGCCAAACGCTCGTCCTGCCATGTCCCGCGGAAGACCCCATTGGTAATGGCGATGATTCTGGCCGTTCCCGGCACATCACCCCACATCCGGCGGGCGGTTTCCCCATGCAACTGAGCGACCGCATTGGCTTTCCGGGCCAGACGCAAGCCCGCCACGGTCATTGAAAAAGGTTCCCCTCCCAAGCGGAGCATCTGCCCAAAAGTCAACCCGTTGTATGCGCCCATGTACCTTAAGAGTTCATGATCATGCTCCTCGTTGCCGGCTTTGACCGGAGTGTGCGTAGTAAAAATGATCTTCGCTTTCGCCTTGGCCCAAGCTTCTTCGAAGCTTAACCCTTCCTCATCCATCATTTCCCGAATTAATTCCACGCCGGCAAAAACCGGATGGCTGTCGTTAAAGTGGTAGATCGAAACCGGCAGATTTAAAGCCTGGAGTGCCCTAACCCCGCCAATCCCCAGAATCATCTCCTGCGCGATCCGCTCCTCCGAAAACCAACCGTACAACTGGCCGGTAATCAAACGGTCTTCATTCTCCGGCAAATTGGCATCCAACAGGTAAAGGGGGGCGTTGTCGAACTGGGTACACTTCCAAACCTTACACTTAATCAGCCGGCCCCGGACACGGACGCGGACCACCACCCCCGTATCTTCCAGAAAATCATACCGTTGTTCATAATAGGAGTCATAGGGATAGCCGCGCTCATCAATTCGTTGGCTGGTATAACCTTGACGCCATAAAATACCGACCCCGACCATGGGATAACCGCCGGCTTTCGCCTCTTTAAGAATATCACCGGCTAAAATACCCAAACCCCCCGAGTAAATCGGGAAACTCTCATGCAGCCCGAACTCCATACAAAAATAAGCAACAGTGGGAAGAGTATTCCGCTTTTTCCCCATTAATATTCAGGCCTCCTCTTCTCCGGTCTCCAAAATAATGACCTCCCCCGGCGCCAATTCCCATTCTTCCGTTAAAGGCCAAAGCCATGCCTTTTGTTTTTCCGTTGAGTAAAGTAGCCGGACTTCCCGGCCGGCCCGGAAGGGCCGGGGTAACTCCTTCACCCACCGGATCTTGGCTGTTTCCTGCAGATCCTTATTGGCCAGGAAAACCAAACCCCTTTTTTCAGCGGCTGAATAATACCCTAAGCGAAGCAGTTTTTCCTGTGGACGCCGGGAGTAAGCCCGCAACAAATTACGGGGATTTTGGATCACACTGAAAAAACGGGTCCGTATGTAGTTAGCTTTGCGCAATAACCCGGTCATCCATGCAAAATCGTTGTTCCGCCAATGGAGACAGTAATTGTCAAAGAAGGCAAGTTTACCGTACACCGGATCGTCCGGCTCCAGCACAAACCGGCCTTCCTCCGTATTGTCCAGACCCAAATTCATCGGTTGTCGTTCCAATAACTCCAGCCCGTTATTGAGGAAAGGAATAGTATTGGGTAATAGAAAATTCAGGAGCGTTAACATTTCAATCTGTCGTTTATCCCGGCAATAATAGGCCAGGCGCGGGGTGTCCGGCGTTTCCAGGGCCGCCGTCACCGGTAAGGCAGAATGAAGCGTATGCCTGAGCACTTCCGCCATGAAGCCCGCTTCCGCCCAACGTTTATAGAGTGCCCATAAACTGCCGGTGATGAAATGAAAGCCTTTCCGCTTCAAGGCGGTGGCGTTCCGGGGATGAAACTCCTCCGACCACAAGAGAAAAGCGGGGTTGACCGCCTTCACTCTTGCAATCAAGGTGTGGAGCAACTCCGGGGGGAGGGCATGCCCCATATCGATCCGGGCGCCATCAATCCCGTAAACCTGCTGGTAATAGGGGATGATATCTATCAGGTACGCCCAGAGTTCCCGGTTGGGCTTCTCCCCACGATATAAGTTGGCGCAAGCACCGTCTGGTAAAATAAAAGGAGCATAGCCATGGAAAGCCGGATCGGGACCGGGGCCTGGCTTACCCAAATGGATCCGGGCTTCCGGGTGGAGATCAAAATAAAGCTTCAGGTAGGTGACATCAAACCAGGGTGGTTGCGGATCATTGAGCATATTTGAAAAACCGGGCGCCGTGGTGATCCCGAAGGCCTCCTCGATTAGCGTCAGAGGATTCTCCCCCGTCTGACGCTGCCGGGCTTTTACTTCTTCCCAAAGTTCTGGATTGAGCACCGAAGGCGGGTAAGTAAATCTTTGCAAATATGACCGGGTTTCACGGGCGCGGTACAGCCGCCGGAGGGCTTTGCCCCGCGGATAGGTCAGCGGCGGGATCTTTTTCACCGGCGGCAAGGAAAATCCTTCATCAGCCGGTATTCCCATCCAGTAAAACCAGTCCGGGTGGTCAATGAGTAATTCATGATCCCGGGCGACGGTGCGAAAGACAAAGTCCACCATGACCTTCATACCCAACAAATGGGAAGCTTCGATAAAAGCTTTAAATTCTTCCTCTATACCGATATTCTCCCCGTCCAAGAGGGGATCATGCAATTCGGGAGCCAAGCGGTAATGATTCTTAATGGCATAAGGGCTCCCCATCTCGCCTTTGGTATATCTGGCGCCGGTGGTAAAGACCGGAAGAAGATAAATAATTTCCACCCCAAGTTCTTTTAAGAACGGCAGCAACGCCATGGATTTCAGGAAAGTACCGGGATAGAGCCGGTCGCTCCGGTCATGACGCCAAGCCGTATAGGCGCGGGGAAGCATCCCGTAAATCGCCGCTCTTTTGTCCAGGACGCTGGAATCTTCTTTCCGGACCGGTCCGAAAAACTGATCTGTGCGCCCTGTTAGAATTTGAGTTTCTAAACAAGAATGGAAAAAATGATAAGGACAAACCCGGATTTCTCCGGGACGCGCCGGATCTTTTTCGTAAGCGGTATATCCAAAATAGTTCCAGGCTTCCGGGATGTAATAATCCCGTCCACCCTTATCTGCCCTTGCCTTCAGGAATTTTACGATTTGCAATAATGTATCCATCGGTCCTCCAATATCGTGAGCTTATTTTACTTAGAAAATACCTTTACTGCTTATCGCCTCGCCTGGCTTTTTTAATTTTCATTCCTTCAATGGGTTCTTAAATCCAGTGGGCGTGCCTCCTAGTTTTTCACAGCACCACTGGTCAGGCCGGTAACCAACTGTTTTTGTAAAAGCCAGAAGAGGATCAGCACTGGAAATGTACTAATCAATGCGGCGGCGGAAAAAATACCCCACCGTTTCCCATACTGATCTCCGATAAAACTCTGGAGTCCAACCGCCATGGTTAGCTTATCCTCACTGGTCAACAAGACCCGCGCGAGAACATATTCGGAGTAAATCGCAATGAATTGCAGGAAAAAAACGACCACAAGAATGGGTAAGGCCAGTGGAATAATGATGTAAACCAGCATTTGTAATGGAGTGGCGCCATCCAGCATCGCCGATTCTTCCAACGAGTAGGGGATGGTGTCAAAATAGTTCTTGGTCATCCAAACATTAACCCCCATGGCCCCGCCCATATAGACCAGGATCAAGCCGGCATGGGTATCAAGGCCGAGAAAGGGAAGGTACTGACCTAACCAAAAAACAGCAAGGTAAAGAGCGACCATCATCAGCATCTGTGGAAACATCTGCACCAAAATAATGGCGATCAGGCCGGCCCGTCGCCCCCGGAAACGCATCCGGGAAAAGGCATAGCCGGCTAGGGCGGTCACCGATACGACAAGTAAAGAATTGATCCCCGCTACTTTGAAGGAGTTATACAGCCAAATTAAAAAAGGTTGGGCTTTCCGGTCAAACAATTGGCGGAAATTTTCTAAGGTAGGATTAGGCGGGATCAAGCGCTGACCGGCAATGCTATTACTAGGATCAAAAGCCGCCGAAATGACCCAAACCACCGGAAAAAGAGCAAAAAGCAGGCAAATCCAGATCACCAATTGCTTCCAGAATTGATGAAAAAATTTTCTCTTTCCCCATCCGTTCCGTGGCCGCCTGGTATTATCCAGCCCAAGGCTTTCTTCTTTTTGCTTAATCATACTGCGGCACCTCCCTAAACAGCCGGGAAGATTTGATATTAAAGACCGTAATCAGACAAACTAGCAAGAAGATAAGGAGGGAGACCGCTGCCGCCAGACCGTAGTTACCACCGGAACCAGTCTCAAAGGCCATCCGGTAAGTATAACTGATCAGAATATCAGTAGCCCCCGTCGGGGTAAGCGAACCGGGAATCGGCGGCCGGCCTCTGGTCACCAGATAGATAACGTTAAGGTTATTAAAGTTAAAAGCAAAACTGGAGATTAAGAGTGGTACCACTTGCGTGAGCAATAGCGGAAAGGTAATCGTGCGGAACCTTTTCCAGCCGCCCGCCCCATCAACCATGGCCGCTTCATATAGTTCCCGGGGAATACTCTGTAAAGCTCCGCTACAAATGAGCATCATATAGGGATAACCTAACCAAAGATTAACGATTAAAACGGCCACTTTCGCCCAAAAGGGATCCTGAAACCAAGGGATGGCCTTACCAAAGAGCGGAACCAGCAAGGCGGAGTTGATAATGCCCAGTTCGGTACTGAAAAAACCCCGCCAGATCAGACAGGTAACAAAAGCCGGCATCGCGTAGGGAATAATCAGCAAAGCCCGGTATAAGCCACGAAATTTTAAGTCGTTGTCGTTCAGGAGCACCGCCAAAAATAGGCCAAGAAGGAAGGTCTCAACAACACTGAGGAAAGCAAAAGCAACCGTCCAGAGGAACACCCGGAGAAATGGGTCGAAGTAACGCCGGTCGGTAAATAGATTACGAAAGTTACGCCAGCCGACAACGGTTTTATACCCGACATCCAAGCTCTCACCGTTATGGGCTACAAAGTTACCGTCCACGGCTACGTAGTCGGTCTGGGTTTCCAAATCGGTCAGGACATCACGCCCGGGATCATACTGGTACCGCCGGGTAAAGTAGGCGAATTCGTTGGGGCTGCGCATTTTTAAACGTAAACCTTGGTGTTCATAGGTTAAGTTTTGCAATTGACTAAGGTACGGAAAGATACTTAAGAGGCTCTGGCGCTCATAGTCTCCTAACCGTTCATACTCACCGTCGCCATCCGCGTCGATAGGTGTCAGTGGCGCGGTGGTAAGGGAAAACGTTTTTCCATCGACCGCCACCAACTGGACTCCGGTTTTTTCCGTAAGCAAAAAAGCAAACTCATCAGCGGTATTTTTAAAAACTTCCACCTGGTAAGTCGGTAGATCCTTCCTTAACATATCACGGTTGGTATACTGAGCAATCACCATTTCTTTTGAGAGCAAATGGCCGGTTCCGTAGTTGGTGAAGGAAATATAAATCGTATAAACCATAGGATAAACAACCATAACCAGAAGGAAAAGGGTACCAGGCAAAATAAAACGGAGCGGATAAGTCCGTTCGGTTAGATAGATATAATCAATGGCGACGGCCCCAAAAAGTAAAAAAGCCACTAGCCAATAGTGCTTCTGGGTAAATAAAACAACCCCCGCCCAGAAAGCCATGGCATTAAGTAAACCGAGGAGTAAAACCTTGACGACCAGGCTTAATCCGACGAACTTCCCCCGCCCCGCCTTCTTAGGATCCAGTCTTAGTTCATAAGCCATTAATCTCCCCCGCTTCAAACAAACGGTCCTTAACCGATGGTGTCGGCTTTAAACCGACACCATCGGAGGAAACCTTTTATTTTCGACCTTGCTCAATCGCGGTCCGGATCTGGGCGACCGCTTCATCCAAAGCTTGCTCAGGCGTTAATTTTCCATTAAAAATGAGTTCGATCGCGTTGGACCAAGCTGACCAAACACTGTTCATCTCGGGAATACTCGGCATGGGCACGCCTTCGCTGGCAATCTCGTAAAACGCTTTGGCGTCTGGATCTTTGACCGCATTCAAAGCCGGAATATACACCGGAGGACGGGCCCCTTTCTCGAAGAGGGCAAGCATGGTTTCTTCGGTAATCACATACTCATCAAGGAAAGCCTTGGCCAGCATTTTATTACGGCTAAAAGCGCTAATCATAAAGCCTTGTACGCCAACAAAGGGGCGCGGACGCTTTCCATCGATCAAGGGAATCTTGGCGATCCCGTAATCGACCCCGGCCTTCCGGACATCTTCCAAAACCCATGGCCCGGCAATCACCATACCGACCTTCCCCTCTTTAAAGAGAGTGGTGGTGGCATTGCTGTCCACCCCTAATGGCATAATGCCGTCATCAATCAAGGCCTTCAATAACCGCATGCCTTCGACCCCACCCTTTTTATTTAGACCGATATCATCAGGGTTAAGGGTACCGTCGGGGTTATTCCCGAAGACATAAGCGCCACCGGCACTCATAATCGGAAATTCGTGATAGGGATCGGGATGGGGAACGCAAAAGCCCCATCTTTGAGCCGACCGGTTGGCAACCTTGGCGCCAATGGTCCTTAATTCCTCCCAAGTCTGCGGCGCTTGCGGAACCAGTTTTTTATTGTAGATTAAGCCGATGGATTCAATGGCATAAGGCACACCATACAGCTCATCACCCCATGAAAAAGCGGCAATCGCCACCGGGGTAAAATCTTTTTCTTTGACGCCTAAATCAATGGGCTCGATTAACCCGTTGACAATCAACTGTCCGAGCCAATCATGGGGGCCAATCAAAATATCGGGCCCTTTTCCGGCAGGGCCGGCCACACTCAGTTGATCCCGGATGTCACCGAAATTTAACTCTTGGACTTCAACAGGGACTTTATACTTGGCGGTAAATTCCCCGGCAAGTTCCCGCATAATACCAGCCCGGGTATCATCCGCCCAAATCAACAATTTTCCCTCTTCCGAAGCCAAAACAGGCACCACAGTTCCGCCTAAAACCAGCAGACAAAGGAGTAACAACACAAACCTTTTCATAATATACCTCCTTTATTTTTTGGTTTGCCTATTTTTTTATTTCCGGATCCCCCCTTTTTTCCTTGGTTTTGAAGGTTTGTTCCTCTGCGTCCACAATTACTGTTTTCATAACGTTAATCACGAAGGGAAATTCATGGTTATATTTTATGCAAACGTTAGCATTAAAAAGTATAACCTTAATTTGGCAAGATGTCAACTTATTTGTAACATAAATGTAGTTATTCTGTGATAATGTCAGGTTGAATCTATTCTGGTAAAATGTCACCCATGAGAGAGGAGACATTTTTCATGACTCAACAGGAAATGAAAAAACTGAGGGTCATCGATTTTACGATCGCCGGGAACATCACGGTCAGAGAGGCGGCGGAATTACTTGATCTCAGTGAACGCCAGGTTTTTAGGCTGAAGAAAGGAGTGTTAGAACAAGGAGCCGCGTTCATCATTCATAAAAATCGA
>JAAYHY010000013.1 GCA_012735135.1 Bacillota bacterium
CTTTACTATTCGGCGGAAGATTACTACCACCGGTGGCCGCTGACCATCCTGATCCGGCTCATCCGGTTTATCGCCTTCTTTTTCTCGCTCTACCTGCCGGCGATCTTTATTGCCCTCGCGGTGTACAACCCGGAGTTAATCCCGTTTAACCTGGCCATTAAAATTGCCGGGACCCGGGAAGGAACCCCCTTTCCTGTTTTTTTGGAGACCTTATTCATGGAACTGGCCATTGAGATTCTGCGGGAAGCTTCGATCCGGCTCCCCGGCCCCTTCGGGCAGACCATCGGGATCGTCGGCGGTTTTATCCTGGGGGATACGGCGGTCCGCGCCGGTTTAATCTCCCCGATCATGACCATTGTCGTGGCGCTGACGGCGATCTCGTCGTTTACCGCCCCCAGCTTTGGTGTGGCGATCACCATGCGGATTTTGCGTTTCCCTTTGATGCTCATTGCCGAAATCGGCGGGTTATATGGTCTTTCGATTGCCACCATTTTCCTCTTGATCAATATGGCTGGAATCCGCTCCTTCGGGGTGCCGTTCCTTTCGCCGCTGGTGCCCTTCAATCTATCGGACTTAAAAGATTTCCTTTTTGTCGCGCCGCGCTGGGCCATGATTGAGCGGCCCCTGGTGAATAAACCCCTGGATGTGAAGCGGGAGGGTTCCAAGGCCAACCACTGGTGGGAGGCCTTGTTCCTCCCGCCGGATCGCCGGAAGGGAAAGGGGGAAAAGCGGGAGTGAAAGTCGGTGGACGTTCCTTATCCGCCCGTCAGGTCACTTTAATGGTTTTAGGCTATGGCATTGGGGGCGGAATTCTGACCTTGCCCAGCTTAGCGGCGGGGGTTTTTGGGGCTTCCGGTTGGCTGGCGGTCTTTCTGCTTGGCCTTGTCTACGTTGGTGCCACTTGGATCGTCGGCCGGTTGGCGGAAAAATTTCCGGAGGAGACGATCATTGAATACAGCCCCCGGCTGTTGGGGAAGGTCATCGGCTTGCTGTTTAACCTTGCTTTTGTTGTCCACCTTTTTCTAGTGATTCCGGTTAATATCCGGATTCTCCAGGAGTTGGTCAATATTTCCCTGCTTCCCGGCGCGCCCACCTGGTTTGTTAGCGGTTCCTATCTTTTGGTTTTGGCCTATGGCGCTTCCCGGGAAGTTAACCAAATAGCGCAGGTTAATGAGCTTTTAATTGAAATTGCTATCTTTGTTGGCCTTTTTGTTGTGCTTGCTGCTCTTCAACATTTTGAACCAATCCATTTAATTCCCATTTTCAGCAAAGACCAGCTTCATCTGGACCAACTGGAGCAATTGTTGGGGCTGACCTTTGCTTTTGGTAGCCTTCCGGTCGTTAATATGGTGGTTCCTTACATCCGCAATCCCCACGAGACGACGAAGGCAGCGTTGAAGGCAACTTTCTTCATTGCTTTGATTTACACCTTTTTTACCGCTATTACCCTGGGTGTCTTCGGATATAAAGAAGCGATTGATCTTTCCTGGGTCGCTTTGGAGCTGGCCAAATCGGTGAACTTCCGGGCGGTCATTCTTCAACGGCTGGATTTAATCCTCATTGTCTCCTGGATCTCGGCCCTCTATACCACCGGGCTGATCTCCTCTTTCTTGGTAGGTTTGGCTATAGCTCAACTGGCCCGGGTCCGGAACAAAGTATATATAATCTGGGCACTGGTTCCGATCAGTTACTACCTAAGCGCCAGCCTTAAGAATTATTTTGTCTGGACCCAGTGGAGTATTTATGTGGCGGTTATGTCACTGGTTATTACCTTCTTTTTCTATCCTTTACTTTACCTTTTAAGTCTCCGGAAAGGAAAACGCCATGAATAGACTGGTGAAACCAACTTCTTTGCAAAAAAAAGGATTTATCGGCGGTCTTTTTCTGGCCTTGGTCTTGACCGCGGCGGGGTGCTGGCAAGGGCGGGAATTGAACGCCCGGGCTTTTGTGACTGCCGTCGCTTTTGACCGGCCAACGGGGGAAGAGGCGGATCCCGACGAGTTTTTGTTGAGCGTCCAAATACCTGTTCCGGCGAAGATGGGGGCCGGGGTTAGCGAAGGTGGCGGCGGGGGTGAACATCCCTTTGTGGTCTTTGGCACTACCGCCAAGATGGTACAGATTGGGATTCGTCAACTTCAGCGCCAGATTGACCGGGAACTTTTCTTTGGCCATACCCAATTAATCTTAATCAATGCGGAAGTGGCAAAGACGATCGGGGTCGATCGTCTCCTGGATTATTTTAAACGGGATTTCCGGGTGCAAAGAATGGCCAAAATTGCGATTATCGACGGGGAGGCGCGGGAGGTTTTAAACCTGCAGCCGCCGATTAGCCAAACTCCTTCCGCCTACATTGAGAATCTCCTGTCGCCCCAGAGTGGGAGCGCGCTTAACTACATCACCGATTTTGGCCGTTTTCTGGTGGAGCATTCGGAGGACGGCACCGAACCGGTGCTGCCACGGCTTACTATGGAAGAGAAGACGGTGCAGACCGGCGGGGCGGCGGTTATAAAAAAAGGGAAGTTTGCCGGCTGGCTAAGCAATTTCCAAACCTGGAGTTTAAATATCTTGTTGAACCAAAAAATCACCTCCAATTATGAGGTGGACTGCCCTTTGCACCTTGGAGAGACCATTGTCGTCGGGGTGGGTGATCTTAGCTCTCACCACCGGTTGAAGGAAAGAGATGGGCAAACTATTTACCAGATAAGCGTAAGGGGTAAATTTGAAACGGTCGAATTTTCCGAATTGCACGGTCCGATGGCGGTCTTCCAGGATGAATTAGAGAAGGTGGTTAGCGCGAGCATCCATGCCGAATTGGAACAGACAATCCGGCGCGCCCAGGAGTTGGAGGCGGATATTTTGGGGGTTGGCCGCCACTTGCAAGCATTTAAACCGGACCTGTGGCGCCGAATGAAGAACAACTGGGGGAGGGAATTTGCCGCCTTCCCCATCGAAGTCGAAGTTAAGATGGAGTGGGCGATGACCGTTAGGAGGTTGGGCGGATGAACCGGTTCCAGCTCTGGGCGCGGGCATTAAGGGTTCAATATTTACCGGCTTCGCTGCTCCCGGTGTTGCTGGGCACGGTTCTGGCCCGGCAGGCGGGCCCCGTCTCCCTCTTCCGCCTTGCTTTGGTGCTGGGGGGTGTCCTTTGTTACCATGGCGGGGCCAACCTGGTCAATGACCTTTACGACCAGGAGACCGACCGCCTCAACCGGGGAGCGACCCTCCTGAACGGGGGGAGCCAAGTGCTGGTCAAGGGGTTATGTACGGCTTCCCGGCTACGAAAGGCGGCCCTCCTTTGTTACGGGGCGGGAACGGCGGCCGCTCTGGTTTTGGCCCTTTCCGGAGGAGGATGGCGGGTCCTCCTTTACGCGCTGGCCGGATTGGGCGGCGGCTTTTTTTATTCGGTGCCGCCCCTCCGGCTCGCCGCCACCGGCCTGGGAGAACTGGTGCTCGGTTTGGTCTTCGGCCCATTTTTGGTCCTTGGGACCGTGGCGGCTTTGACCGGGACCTTTCTCCCCGGGGCCTTGCTCGTTTCCTGGCCGGTAGATCTTTTCATCACCGCCGTGCTTTTAATTAATGAAATTCCCGACTACGAAAGCGACCGGCGGACCGGCAAGCGGACGCTGGTGGTCCGTTTGGGCCGCGAAAAAAGCTTCCGGCTTTTGGCGTTACTTTTGACCGGAGCGGTCCTTTGCTTGGGCGTCGTCATTCTCCGGTTCCGGGTCTATCCATTGCTGGCCGGTTTCCTTATCCTGCTGCCCCTGGCCGGCTGGGTGTGGTACGGGGGACGGCGGATGCTTAAAGCGGGTGAAAAATTGTTCCCGGCTTGTGCCGGGCTGGTCCTCCTCCATTTGGTGAATGGCGTTCTGCTGATCCTGGCGGTCTGGTATGGGGGGTAATGATGAACGGGACAGATCTCTTTGGCGCCGGAGGCGTACTCCTGCCCGATGAAAACGATGAGCTTTTTACCCCGTTACGGGCGATCTTGGCGGAGCTTTTGGCGACGCCGGGCAAAGGGCTACGGGGAGAAATGTTAATCCTTAGCGCCGGCGGGCTCCAAGCGGCGGCCGCGCAGCCCCAACTACAGACCCTCGCCTTTGGGTTTGAACTTTTACACCTGGCTACTTTAGTCCATGATGATTTACTGGACCAAAGTGAACGGCGGCGGGGGCGCCCGGCGGTCTGGAAAAGGTGGGGGGATAAGACTGCGGTCTTAGTTGGCGATTATCTTTTTGCCACTGCCTACCGGATGATTAGCTCCGTTTGCGGGCCAGACAGCATGGAGCGGGTCCATTTTTTACTCCGGGAGATGGTCGGCGGCGAACTGGCCGAAGAAACGGACCGCTTCCGGTTGATTCCGGCCCACCGTTACTTGGCCCGGATCGAAAAGAAAACCGCCCGTTTTTTTCAAGTTGCCGGTGAACTGGGAGGGGACTTCGCCGGCCTCTCCCGCGAAAATTGCACGGAACTGGGGGAATTTGGCCGGAAACTGGGGATGGCTTATCAACTCTATGACGATTTACAGGATTTAACCGGCGACGGCAAAAGCGGGGGGAAACCTGTTTTTCAGGATCTGAAAAACGGTGTCTTGACCTTGCCTTTATTGTTAATCAGCGACCAGCCGGGATTTGACGAGGTTTTAGCCGAGGTTCAGGCCAAAGGAAAGGTTCTGCCCAAACACCGGCAACTGATCCGGAAATGGCTGGCCACCCGGAAAGTTTCTGCCAAGATTGAAGGCCTAATCGGCAACTATTGCCGGGAGGCCAAGGCAGGGCTTGCCGGGTTAAACCTGCCCCAATTTCCCCTCCTTTGTACTTTTGCCGACGGCCTTTTTGATCCGGAGGCGAAACAGAAAAAGACGAAAAAGACTTTCAGCACTTAAAAGAGCTGAAAGTCATTACTTTATAAGCAATAGTCACGCACCTTTTCCGCCGGGACAGGATGATTTTTCCGGAGATACCGTCAGCCACGGCCGGGTTTATACCGGCGACAATTGGCGTGCGACAATGGTCCGGCCGCGCTAGCGGATCCCCAATTTTTCCTGGAAGCGCCGGAGGTGGGGGGCGGCGGCAGCCCGGGCTTTTTCAGCGCCCGCTTCAAGGATCCTTTCGATCACGCCCGGGGCGGATAGTTCTTTCACCTTTTCCTGTAAAGGCCGGAGGGTTTCAGCGACCAGTTCGGCTAAGTCCTTTTTGAACTGGCCGTAACCGACGCCGGCGTATTGCTTGGTGATGTCTTCAATACTCTGTCCGGAACAGAGGGAGTAGATGACCAATAGGTTGGAGATGGCCGGCTTTGTCTCCTCGTCATAACGGATGACCGCCTCCGAATCGGTGACGGCGGACATGATTTTCTTTTTGATGACCTCCGGCGGATCCAGCAGGGCAATATAACTTTTTGGGTTGGGAGAGGATTTGGACATCTTTTCCGCCGGATTGGTCAGGCTCATGATCCGTCCGCCTTTGTTCCGTGGCGGAATATAGGGCTCTGGTACTTTAAAGACTTCTTCCTGGAAACGGTTGTTGATCCGGACCGCCAAGTCACGGGTGAGTTCCAGGTGTTGCTTTTGGTCTTCGCCGACCGGGACCTGATCGGTGTTATAAAGAAGAATATCTGCGGCCATCAACACCGGGTAGGTTAAAAGCCCGGTGGTCACGACCTCCTGTTTTTTCGCCTTATCCTTAAATTGAGTCATCCGTCGTAATTCCCCAAGGTAAGTCTGGCATTCCAAAAGCCAGCTCAGTTCGGCATGGGCCGGTACTTGGGACTGGACAAAGATGGTGGAGACTTCCGGATCAATACCGGCGGCGACGAAGAGACGGGCCGTATTCTTAATGTTTTCCTTTAGGGCTACCGGATCCTGGGGGACGGTCAAGGAATGAAGATCGACCACACAGAAGAAACAGTCGGCTTCATGTTGAAGTTCAACAAAGTTCCGGATAGCGCCCAAGTAATTGCCGAGCGTTAAAGCACCACTGGGCTGTACTCCTGAGAAGACCCGCTTTTTCATGGATAAAATCCTCCTTTATTTGGTAAAGATGTTACAACGTAAGAACGTCGGGACCGCCTACCTTTCACCTAACGAGCGGACGGTTCAGCGGAAGCAGGACCCGATCCACAGTTAACCAATAAAAGATCCCATTCCTGATTGATCAATTGAAGATAATAATTGTCCGGCTTAACAAATAAAAAAACCCCGTCCCAGCTTGGGACGAGGTTACTCGCGGTGCCACCCAAGTTGACCTTGAAGCGGTTTTACCCTTCAGGCCCACTTATCACAGCATCTTAGCCGTTTCCCCGTTAACGGAGGGAGACCGCCGGAATCTACTGCCACTTTCAATTCCGGACTCCCGGATCCATTCCGCCTTCCGCCGGAC
>JAAYHY010000107.1 GCA_012735135.1 Bacillota bacterium
GGAAAGCATAGTCGATGAATTGTTGCTTCAGACCGTTGCCGGCCTCATTAATCCATTCGCGGGGGATCTTCTTTTCTTTATTGGCCACTTCACTAAGGTTAACCAGCTTGATCTGGCATTTATATTCGGGACCCGCCGCCCTTTCAAAGGCGACCATGTAATCGGTCTTCCCTTCCACCGCATGACGGACCGCCACCTCTCCAGCCCAGACCGCTTCATTAACATCGGTGCGGGAGGCCAAATGGGCTGCGCATCTTTGGAGAAGGCTGAACTCAATCCCCCGGATCTTCGCTTTTATCTTCTGTTTAAGGATACTCACAAGGGTCGAAGAAAGGCCGCCAAGCTGGACGTGGCCAAAGGAATCCTTATAGGCCAGGTCCTGGCCGTACTCGGAGATATACCGGCCATCCTTGTCTTTAATCCCCTCGGAAACAGCAACGATTACATTCTTCTGTTTTTGATAAAGGTCATTAACTTCCGCAATGAATTTATCCAGATCGAAAGGAAGCTCCGGAAGATAAATCAAATCCGGTCCATATCCGGCATAAGACGCCAGGGCGGAAGAAGCCGTTAACCATCCGGCGTTTCTTCCCATAATTTCCAACACGGTAATCTGGCCTTGGTCGTAAACCCGGGCATCTTGATAAACTTCCATAATTGAGGTGGCAATATACCGGGCGGCGCTTCCATAACCGGGACAATGGTCAGTCCCCCACAGATCATTATCGATGGTTTTCGGCACGCCCATCACCCGGCACTCATAACCGGCTTTCTGCATATATTTACTGACTTTGTTGCAGGTGTCCATGGAATCGTTACCGCCGTTGTAGAAAAAATACCGGATATTATACTTTTTAAAGACTTCCAAGAGCCTTTTATAATCGGTCTCGTCCTCTTCGGCATTTTTCAGCTTATAGCGGACGGAACCAAGAGCCGAGGAAGGGGTGGTCTTTAATAACTCCAACTCGTGCGGGTCTTCTTTGCCAATATCATAGAACTTCTCCTCAAGAATACCCTTGATCCCATGGGCGGCGCCGTAAACCGCCGTAATCGACTTCTGTCTTAACGCCTCCTGAAAGACCCCGGCGGCACTGGCGTTAATCACTGCCGTCGGTCCACCGGACTGTCCGAAAATAACAGCTCCTTTTAATTCACCCATTTTTTACACTCCCTCTATCATCATTTATTTCATAAAAATAACCCACTCGCTTATAGAATCTCACCCGCATTAAAGAAGTCTCGTGGGTAAATCAGATCTATCTGTTATGTACTGGGAATTAAAGCTTATTATAAGGAGAAAAAACTTTTCCTGTTTATCCAATATACGACAAGAGCCTTTTTTTTTCCTCTTTATAGCCGGGTTAACCTGAATATTTAAAGAAATTTTAATAAGGGACTGACTTTCCTTCAAGTTTAACCGTGACAATAAAAAAGGTTCCGTTACTCAATAATAACGGAACCTTTCGCACAAATCCTCCTTGGGACTGCTTCCCTTTCCCCACTAATGACAAGTTGAACAGTGGCCGCCCCCGCAACTGCTGCAGCCGGAACTGGAACCGGAAGCGTGCCCGCCGCCGGCCACCGCAAAACCGAAGGGGGAAAAGAGACGGGCGGTCTTGGCTGAGCCACATTTGGGGCATGGAACCTCTTCCGCGCTGGACTTACAGAGTTCTTCAAATTTATGCTCGCATTCGGGACACCTAAATTCATAAATCGGCATCTTTATCACCTCGGAGCAAAGACCTCGGGCTTATTTTCCCTCTTTTGGCTCAATAGTACAAACGGTCCACGGGAAGTTTATTTCTTAATGATAGTTACCAGATCCCCGTTTTTCAGGCCCGCGGCATTGGCTTCATCAATATCAAGGTGGAGATCTTTCTTATATTTCGGACCAACCCGCACTAAAACCTGATCAAAGATGAGGCCGCGAATGCCATCCGCTTTCACCTGGATATAATCTTGATCCTTCAGACCAAGCTCTTCTGCTTCACTGTCATGGAGGTGGAGATGACGCTGGGCGACAATTACCCCCTCCTTAATCTCAATCCGGCCCTTTGGTCCTTCAATAATAATCCCCGGAGTATCTTTCAAATTGCCGGAATCGCGTACCGGAGCGGTCACACCCAAGGTGAAAGAGTCGGTCAAGGAAATTTCTACTTGTGTTTGCGGACGAACCGGTCCCAAAATCCGCACATTCGGAATGGAGCGTTTGGGTCCGATCAGGTTAACGGTCTCTTCGGCGGCAAACTGTCCGGGTTGAGAAAGCTCCTTTTTTACCGTAAGATGATAGCCTGTCCCAAAGAGCGTTTCCAAATCTTCTTGCGTGAGATGAACGTGGCGGTTGGAGACTCCTACTGGTACTTGGATGGCCATTTTCTATGTACTCCTTTCTTGAAACTCGATTTCAATCAGAAAAAAAACCGGATTACCCGGCTCATAAACTTAATTGGCAGGGGAGACAGGACTCGAACCCGCAGCCACCGGTTTTGGAGACCGACGCTCTACCAATTGAGCTACTCCCCTGTGCGTCCCACATTTTAAATTATAGCTGGAAATCTTCCTGGTGTCAAGGCTTACCGAAAAGATCCCTTTCCGGGCGTGGGCGAAAGCCGGCTGGGCGCTTACTATATATTAATGCCGATCACACCGCCAACAATTCCCAACAACACCGCAAGGGCACCGTTGATTAAACCCTCATTGATCTTTTGGTTCACCCCGGCAAGACGGCCGACCAGAAAAAAGAGGAGCCAAACCACGACGGCCAGGATGATCCCCATAAGCCAGCCTTTCACCTTTGACTTATGACCGGAGGCCAAGGCGCCAAGAAAGATCGACGTATAAATGGAATACTGGTAAATAGTCTGTTCGTAGGCGCTCCAATCCCAACCCAACCAGTAGGTGACCGCCAAAAGAAGGATCGTAACCAGGAGAAAAGCAACCACATATTTTAAACCGGTAAAAACCGTTGTAAGCACCAAAGAGAAATTGACAACCGTACGTTCTTGTTTGGCCACAGTCTCCACCCCCGCCGAGAAGTTACTTCATTTATATGAGGTAACGCCGCTAAGTATGTCTTCATAATATTACTCCGATAATACTCTCGTCCCTCGCTCCTCGTCGTTTGTCACCCGGATGACTGATATGTATTCCTAGTGAAGCAAAGGTGGAAAAAACCATCGTTAACCGACCGGCCTGAACGGAATGGATCGGCAAAGGACAAAAAGGAAGGGAGTTCCTCTTTAGGAACTCCCATGTTTTACTGGTCGGGCCGACAGGATTTGAACCTGCGACACCTAGACCCCCAGTCTAGTGCGCTACCAAGCTGCGCTACGGCCCGAACTCTTGAGGGCAGATCTAATTATAGCATTGGATTTGACGCGTGTCAATGAATCTTCACGAAAAAATCCACCCTCCGACGGCAGAGTGCTTCTCCGGGCAGCCGGTTTCCCTTAAGCCCCTTGGATTCTTCTGCTTCTCATTACATTTCCAAATTGATCGACGGTGATTTCCATCCGGTGGATAAAATCGCCCAGCGAGGCTAATTTGGCGACACTTTCAAGATGCATGAACTCATTGAGCGCGCCGTTTAATAACTCGTAGATCTCCGTCAGTTCTTGTTCGCGGGCGAGAATCCGTGCCCGTTCCTTTTCGTACTTTTCAGCCAGGGCTTGGTTTTCAGCGACCAGACGATCAATCTCCACCAGGAGTTTTTCTTCTTGTTTCAGATCCCGTTCCACCGCCAAGAGATGCTCAATGAAACCGCGCAAATCCAACTGGCGTTTTTGGGCTTGCTCGAGCGAGTTAACCCTTTCTTCCAACTTCTTAATTGCTTCCGGTAGATTGGCCAGTTGATACAGGAACGTAGATTTTCGGTCCTCACTTTCCGGCGGAAGAATTGCTTCCGCTTTCTTCCCCTTCTCTTTGGCGCTGTGCTGGACTGTCGCAACCGCAGGAACCGGTTCCGGCCTTTCGTCCATCTTTTGCTGTTCCGTATGGACCTTACTGATCGATGGAACTTCTTTGCCGTTTAAGACGGGGTCTTCGGGAATGCGGATCCCCGATCTTTTCAGGACATCCCGGCCTAAACGGTTGATATTTTCTTCACTTAATCCCCGTTTCTGGACCAAACGATAGAAGCGAAGTTTCAACGCCGCTTCACTGATCTTCTTTTGCATCAGTTTTTGCAATTCTAAACATGCTTCATTTCTGGTCCCGCCCAAAACCTGATGTTTTGCGAATATTTCCAAAATTAACTGGTCTTCATCCTCGGCCAAAATTTCTTTGGGGGTGGTGGACTGGTACTTGGCTCGCATCATCTTGTAATAATCCGTGGTGGAAATCCCCTTTTCTTTCAGAATCCGGCAGAACTGACTCCTGAGCGCTGAGATCTTGCGGCCAAAGCGCCGGGATAATTCCTTGCGCAATTTCGGATTCCACCAGTTTTCGTAGATCATCTCATTCTCATCTTCAGTGTAACGCGGTTTAGATCTAATTATTTGGTGATCTCCGGTTTGAGCAAAATCTTTCTGCTCTGCAAGCTCATTTATTTTTGCCATCTTATTCCCTCCGTTATCAAAAATGATCTTTTCCATCCTTGGTAGCCACCGGGTGGATTACAGTTTTATTATGTTCTGTTCTGAAAAGATTTATGCCAAAGGAGAGAATTTTTTTTCCAGATCCCTTTTTCCACGACCAAACCCTTCTCTTCTATCCTATGCCATTCGGATTCAGATGTTTACGGTTGATGAAAAAGAATAAAAAAAAGCCCTGACCAAAACGGTCAAGGGCATTAAGGAAATTGTTTGTGAATGAAAAAATTAGGCGGACAATACCACCCTTAACAAAGAGCGGGGCCCAGTTTGAGCGTTAAACCAAATGATAACCATCCTGGTTAACGGCGGCCGACAACCACCGGGCGTCAATTCCCTGCTCTGTAAAGGCGGAAACCATTGCTTCCCCCACAGCTTCCTTTTTCGTAGCGGGCGCGAAAGCAATGATCGTCGGACCGGAACCGCTAAGGGCTACCCCGAAGGCTCCTTCTTGGTAAGCCTTCGCTAACACCTGGTTAAACCCGGGAATTAAAACCGCC
>JAAYHY010000108.1 GCA_012735135.1 Bacillota bacterium
CCACTAAAGTCTCCAGTCGAAAATTTTTCTCCATAGGCTTAACCTCCTCTTATTTATTACTTCTCGCTGGCACGAATACATATTATTCAGGGTGGGTTACCAGGTTAATGATAAATTATTCATGATTATACTATAGGGCGGTGCTAGAATCAACATAATTTTCTAAAGCACCCTACAGCTTACAGATTTACCAAAGGAATATTGACGAAATGACCGTAAGGAAGTAAAATTATACAAATTTAATATTACGAAATGAATAGGAGGATCATCATGCCTATTAAGGTCCCTAATAATTTACCGGCGCTTGAAATTCTCCAAAACGAAAATGTTTTTATTATGGATGAAGAGAGAGCGATTCACCAAGATATTCGCCCTTTAAAAATAGTTATCTTGAATTTGATGCCAAATAAAAGTGTGACCGAAACGCAACTTCTCCGTTTATTAGCCAATACTCCCCTACAGGTGGAGGTAACTTTACTTCATCCCGAAACGCATAAGTCGAAAAACACCCCCGAAGAACACCTGCAAAGGTTCTATACCACCTTTGACAAGATTAAACATGCTAAATTTGATGGCATGATCATCACTGGCGCACCGGTTGAACAGATTGAATACGAAGATGTTGATTATTGGGATGAATTAACCGAGATTATGGCGTGGACCGTTACCAATGTCTTTTCCACCTTCCATATCTGCTGGGCCTCTCAAGCGGCCCTTTATTACCATTACGGAATCCCTAAGTACCCGCTGGAGAAAAAGTTATTCGGCATCTTTAAACATGTGATCGATCCGCAGCATTTCCATGTCAAGCTGCTCCGCGGCTTTGACGACGAATTTTATGTGCCCCATTCCAGATATACCGAAGTCCGGAAAGAAGATATCAGTAAGCACCCGGAACTGCAGATTCTGGTCGAATCGGAGAAAGCAGGGGTCTATATTGTCCTCGCCCGCAATGGCCGTCAAGTTTTTGTCTCCGGCCATTCCGAGTACGATCCCTTAACGCTAAAAGCCGAGTACGAAAGGGATATCAAAAAGGGGCTTGCGATCGCGCTCCCCGAAAATTATTTCCCAAATGATGACCCAACCAGAAACCCTGTGGTTAAATGGCGCGGCCACGCCAACCTCCTCTTTAGTAACTGGCTCAATTATTATGTATACCAAGAAACCCCATACGACTTGAATCAATTGTAAGTAGTCACGCAACCCGCTTTCCACCTCCGTTCGCAGGGTAACTTGCGAAAAATCAAGGTAATCGCCCACACCGGCTACCGCCTTGATGGGATCAAGTGGTAAGTGTATTTTCCAAAGAAAAAGCTCCCTTAAGGGTGACAGTTGATCACAACCGCCTATCCTCAAGGGAGCTTTATCCTTCGCGTCGCTTTCAGTTCCTTAAAACTTATAACCGACGCCCAAGCGGATCTTCGTATAATCAAAGGGTTGCTTCAGGATATATCCCAGCTCGCCTTTGTGCACCGCATATTCCGCATCAACCGTAAATTTTTCGTTCAGGTCAACCCCAAAACCAAGCCCGTAGTATAAACCACCGCCGTAATCGAAACCGGCCACCTTATCATCGAGGGTCAAATAATTATACCCGATTTTACCCGTGAAATAGGTGTTCAGATCGGCGCTGAAGGGCGCTTTCACTTTTACGGTTCCATAGAGGGGAATAAAGCCGAAACCGGCCTCTAAGCCCCGGATGTTCCGTTTGAATTGGTATTCCAGTCCACCCCCGACTTCCACCTTGTCGTTGAGGGCAGCCAGATATTCACCGGCGACCGAAGCCCCGGAATCCACCCCATAGCCCAACAGGTACCCGCTGATGTTGGTTGAAAGATTACCGCCCGGCTCAAACCCTAGTTTCACCGTGGCCCCGGCCCAGACCAAACTGGAACTCATGGTTAAAAGCAGTAGTGCAAAAACAAGTACGATACTGGTCTTTTTCATCTTCTAGCCTCCAAATAGGTTTTAAGAAGCTATTCCAAACCGGAGGCTTTAATTCCTGCCCAAACAGGGATTTACCAGTAACAAGATAAGAATGGCAGATCCTGTCGCCCCGCAAAGTATGTTTTTTTAAACCAGGGTAATGTTTTTAAACCGGGGTAACTTCCTTAATTTAAAATTGAAAGCTGTATACCGCGGTGACACCACCATCGGGTAGCCATCCAATCCGCAATTGGGGGCGATACCGGTCAATCTCAGCCGTATATCCTTGTCCGGCTTTGTACTGTTCAAGCTTCTTCTCCTCCACGCTGGGGATGAAAAAATTGGCCGCCGCTGCTGCCGCCAGCGCCGGTCCTGTCGTCGTCAGCAACAAAAGGCAGACCAGGAATAAGCATTTGACCTTTTCCATATGATAAACCCCCTTTTCCAAATTTTAGCTTTCTGTATTCCTATTTCCAACGCGGGTTAAACCTTTTACAACAGTGGATGTTTCAGCGTATCCACCGGCGCGTAATCATCGGTCAGGAGCGGGACATCGGCCCCCCATTCTTTCTGAAGAACCGGGGCCTCTTCGACCAAGTTCCCGGCAAAAGCCGGAACCTTCTCGGCGATCAAACCTTGGGCGAACAAATCCTCCGCCTGCTGTTGCCAGACGGCTTTCGACCAGTAGACCGGGTCCAAAGTTGCGATTAAGATAACGTTTTGTTCATAGATATCCTCGGGGCCTCGCCAGCCGTCGACCGGAAAAAGATAAACCTGGGGAAAAACAGCGGCAAAGGTATGGGCCATCGCCCGGAGCAAGCCGCTGTAGGGACCGGCCAACGCCCCGATAATATTCGAAACCACCACACCGTCGGGGGCTAAGCACTTCCGGACCAAGTGTAAAAATTCATAGGTAGTAAGATGATACGGAATGGTACTGGAGGAATAGGCATCGATCAGCACTAGATCATAAGGTTCGGTTTCACCACGGGCAATCGCCCGGCCGGCTTGCTCGACAAATAACCGGCCGTCCTGGGTGGCCACCCGGAAGCGGGGATCTTCGGGCAACGCAAAATAGGTTTTAGCTACTTTTACTACCTCCGGATCGATCTCAACCGCATCCACCAACTTTAGGGACGGATAATCATGTAAAAATTTAGCCGGCGCGGAGCCGCCACCTAAGCCGATGAAAAGCGCTCTTTCCGGTTGGGGGTGGGCAACGACCCCTAAGTGCAGGAAGGAAGTATAACGAAAAACCATATCTAAAGGATCATTCAGATCGATGGCGCTCTGTAAAGAGTTATCAAAACGCAAATAACGCCGGGAACCGCTTTGGGTAACCCGGAGATGGTGATACAAGGTATCCCGCTCGTAAAGGAGCCCGTTCCGGTCGGCGGCCAAAGACTGTGCAGCCAAGCGCCAGCTTAAAACTAAAGACACGATCCCCAGCAAAATCAGAAACCGCAGCACCCAACGGCCCCAACGGGAGCGCGACCCCCGGAGCGAAGTCTCTTCCTCCGGTCTGCGGAAAAGGATGGACAAGGCCAGAAGGAGGAGGATCAGTCCTAATGTATGGACAATATTTCTGAC
Organism: Bacillota bacterium; assembly: GCA_012735135.1. Taxonomy (GTDB): domain Bacteria; phylum Bacillota; class UBA4882; order UBA10575; family UBA10575; genus Capillibacterium. The sequence goes on from JAAYHY010000108.1 coordinate 3,517, forward strand.
CCCGGTCAGGGGGATCAAATAGAAAGAGGTCACCAAAGTCCCCACCACACTGCCCACACTGGAGATGGCGGATAAGCGGCCGGCAATATTCCCAAGGTTGTCCAAATTCCGGCCGGCCAACTTGACCGCATAGGGTGAAACCGTGGCCAGCAGAAGACTGGGAAGAAAGAAGAAAGCCGTCGCCGCCAGAAGGGAGCCGGCCCTGGGTTCCAATTGTCCGCAGAGGAAATTGACCTTCCCGGTCCAGAAGGGCAAGAACCCAATGAAAAGACCAGCCACCGTCAGAATGATTCCGATCACGGATAGATCGGGGAAGCGGTCGGCGATCCTTCCGCCCATATAATACCCGAGGGTCATGGCAGCCATGACCACCACAATCAAAGAGCCCCAAATATAAATCGAACTACCAAAGGTAGGCGCCAAAATCCGGCTGCCCACCATCTCCAAGGCCATTAACACGGCTCCGCTTAAAAACACAGTGAGCGTTAACACCCGACCACTCTCCTTTGTCGCCTATGCAACACGAATTACCCCTTTATTCTTTCTTATCTCTTCTTTTCCTCTTTCCGGAAACCGGCAGCAGACAAGAAGAGAGTCTTCCGATCGCCACAGGCTGAGTAAACTTCATAGCTCATCCTTCTGTTCCCGTGTTAATTTTACGTTTTGAAGCAGAGTAGACCGGTTTCAACCAATATTCTCCACCCGGCTGCGTCTGAAATTCAACCATGGAATCACCAGCCGGAACTTGCGCCACCAACCCACCCCCATCAAAAACCGCAATTGCTTGCACCGACGGTGCCAGTTGCTTGATTCGGACCCGGCACGTTCCTTCCCGGAGGGAACGGATCCGGGCGGTCTGAAAAACCTGTGCTTCCCATTGAAGATCGACCGTAAAGCCGCCCCGCGCCCGAAAGCCCGTCACCCGCCCGCTCACCCAGGCCCGGGGGACCGCCGGCAAAAGACAAAGCTCCCCGCTATGGCTCTGTAAGAACCGGTGTGCCCCCCGCCATGGGCCAGTCTCCGCTCCAAGGTACGCCGGGCCGCTTCTGCCAACTCCGGCGTTCCGCGGAGAGTAATTAAGTTCCCGGGATAGAGCCCGAACAAAGGGGAAAGATGGCGATGGCCCGGTTCGGCTTCGGCATAGTCCTCCAACCATTCCTGAAGCTGGCCGTGGCGGCCGATCTGAGGCGGAGGGAGTTTGGGCATGGTCTCCTGCAAGCGGGCCGCAAACTCTTGATCCTGCCCTAAAAGGGCGGCGGCGGTAGCGCAACACGTAAAAAGGGAGAACAGAATCTGGTTATCCATGGCCGGCCCCGCACATAAAGAGGCGACTTCCC
>JAAYHY010000109.1 GCA_012735135.1 Bacillota bacterium
AAATGGACCCCTGCTTCCAACAGCTGTTTCATAGAGATCACTGCCACGATTGGTCACCTCCTTCCCTCATGGTTTTTTCCTCCGCTTTCTTCTTCCCCCGGCCAAACCCCAACGGGCACCTTGGGCGAGGTCCAAAAGCGTGTGTAATCTACACCACTCATGAGTATATCATGGCGTTTGCTTTCTGGCAAGAAAATCTTTTCGCCACTCCTGGAGATTAAGCGTCCCGCGGTTTACCGATCCATCGGATAAAAGAGAAGATAGGGTTTTTCCCCAACGGGCTCCCAATGGATCGTTGCTTTTACCCCAAAAACAGCGGCCACATTTTCCACGGTCAGCACCTCCGCGGGCGGGCCTTGGGCGTAGATTTTTCCCGTTTTAAGGATGATCAGGTCTTGACAATAACGGGCGGCCAGGTTAAGGTCGTGAAAGACCGCCAACACGGTCAAGCCTTTTTCCCGGATCAATTCGGTCAACAGCTCACAAATCTCCAGGGTTTGGTTGACATCCAGATGGGAAGTGGGTTCATCCAGGAGGAGCAAGCGGGGGGTCTGGGCTAACGCCTGCGCAATCAAGACCCGCTGGCGTTCACCACCGCTGAGTTCGGTCACGGGACGATCGGCCAAAGACCAGGTTTTAGTCGCAAGCATGGCCTCCCGCACAATCTCCCGGTCGGCCTCTCCCGTTCCGGCCCAAGGTTTTAAATGGGGAAAACGCCCCATCATCACAATTTCCCCGGCGGTGAAGGGGAAATTGGCTTCCCACTGTTGGGGAACAACCCCCATCACCCGGGCCAACGTTTTAACTTTAATCCCGTTTAGATCCTGACCGGCCACAAGGACCCGCCCTTGGGTCGGCGTCAAGGCTTTATTCAAACATTTAAGTAAAGTGGTTTTCCCCGAGCCATTGGGCCCAATGATTCCAGAGAACCCGCGAACCGGCACCCGGAAACTGATCTCTTTTAGGATCAGCTTCTCCCCATACCGGAAGGTAAGCCCTTCCACGGAAAGGGCGAAATCGGCTCCGTCAAACATGGACTTACCTCCTTATTCCGGCGCCAACCGGTTTTTGTGGAGTAAATAAAGGTAAAAGGGGCCGCCGATAAAGGAGGTAAGAACCCCGACCGGCAGTTCTACCGGGGAAAGCTGGGTCCGGGCTAAAGTATCGGCCACTAAAAGCAAAAACCCGCCGGCCAGCGCGGAAACGGGAAGGAGAAAACGGTGGTCGGGACCGAGGAAGAGACGGACCATATGGGGAGCCACCATTCCCACAAAGCCGATGGGGCCGCTGACACTCACCGCCGCAGCCACTAAAAGAGAGGCCGTGAAGATAATCCGGTGCTGAAAATGAACAACGGCAAGTCCCAGTTGGTGGGCTTTTTCCTCCCCCAGCAGTAAAAGGTTAAGCTCCACGGCCAAACTACGGCTGTACAGGAAGGCTCCGATCAGATAGGGAAGCATCATTTTCACTTCCGCCCAGCGGGCATAGGAAAAGCCGCCCATCTGCCAAAAGATAATTTTCCCCATTTCTTCGCGGCGAAAATAAAGAAGTAACGAGGTAACGGCCGCAAAAAAGGCGCTCACCGCGATTCCGGCCAACAACATAATGGCTACCGCCGGACGGTTGCTGCGTCGCCCCAAGAAATAAACCAAGATCGTGGCCAGTAGCGCGCCGGCAAAGGCAAAAAGGGGGCGGGCGCTAAGACCGAAGAACTTAAGGTTAACCTCATAAAAAAGGGCAATCGTTGCTCCTAAGGCCGCTCCGGAAGAGGTCCCCAGGATATACGGGTCGGCCAGCGGGTTCCGGAATAAACCCTGAAAAAGGACGCCGGTGACCGCTAAAGCCGCCCCGACCATTATGGTAAGGATAATGCGGGGCAACCGCAAACCAAAGAGAATCTTTTTCCCTAAGGGATCCAGGGGAAAGCTTAAGGCTACCGGACCCAGGCTCAAAGCCACCCAGCCCGTCAGAAACAGTCCCAGGCTCAACCCCACCAAGGAGAGACGATATTTTGCCTTCGCCGTCATTATTGGATCCGCTCTCGCAGCTGGGCCAGATCCGCAAGGGCTTTAATCAAACGGGGACCCGGCCGCGAAAAAATATCCACATCAATCGGGAAGACCTGGTCCCGCCGGACCGCCGCTAACTCCCTAAAGAAAGGATCCTTCCGGAAAACCTCCGGGTCCAATTCGGTTAAAATGATCTCCGGATTCTCCGCCAAAATATATTCCAGACTGA
>JAAYHY010000110.1 GCA_012735135.1 Bacillota bacterium
CCCGGCAGTCCTGTCCCGAAATGTAAATTAAATTGCCTGTGCGTCGAAAGGGGACATAGGCGGCGACCGGTTTCGCCGGTTCCGGCAATTTTACCCCTAGTTCTTCCAGTCGTTTTTCGATTTTCATCTCATTTAACCCTCCTCATGCGGTCCATACTACATAACTTTTTCCTATTTCTGCATTTATACGGTAACCCCTCTTTTTCAGTTATCCTGTAAAGATCAGGTCACCCGTTTAGTAACATATTTTCCCGGGGTTCAACAGGTTTTTCGGATCAAAAATTTGTTTTATCCCTTTATTCAACATCATGCTCCTCTCCCCAATGGAAGCGGCCAAATAGGCTCGCTTGGCATGGCCGATTCCATGTTCCCCTGAGACCTGGCCCCCAAGTTCAGCGGCTTTATCATACAGCAGTTGCATCACGCGATCCCTGCCCGCTCGCCACTGTTCATCCGAAAGGTCGTCTTTGCAAAGATAAATATGGATATTACCGTCACCGGCATGGCCAAAACTTTCGATCCTTATTTGGCGCCTATCCCGCAGTCCATCCACATACTGGATGAAGTTGGCCACTTGGCTGAGGGGAACCACCACGTCACATTCATCCATTTGCGTGGTGGAACTTTTGATCGCTTCTAAAAAGGCGCCCCGGGCAGTCCAAATCGTTGCCAAGCGTTCTTCTGTATCGGCGATAAAAACATCAAGGGCGCCGGCTTTAATCAATACCTCGGCCGCCCGGTCGCCCTCCTTCACCACCTCTTCGGTTGTATTCCCGTCAAAGGTCAACAATAAATAGGCATGGGCCGACTTATCCGGAAAAGGTTTCCCCAGGTATTTCTCGGAAGCTTCAATCACATCCCTTTCCATAAATTCCACCGCGGTCGGGGCCAGTTTTGCCTTGAACAAAACCGGAACCGTCTTTATACAATGGCTTATTCCGGGAAAGGGGGCCAGCAGACTGATGGTTTTTTTCGGTAACGGCAACAGCTTCAAGATCAATTTTGTGACGATGCCCAAGGTTCCTTCCGAGCCGACAAAGAGATCTTTTAGACTATAGCCGGAACTATTCTTATCGACCTTCCCCCCAATTTGCAGCAGTTCCCCGTCGGGAAGCACTACTTCCAGGCCGCGGACATAATCGCGGGTCACCCCGTACTTTACCGCCCGCATCCCCCCGGCGTTCGTCATGACATTCCCGCCGATCGTCGCTGTTTTTTCCCCCGGATCGGGAGGGTAAAACAGCTCTTTTTCGGCGACTGCCTTTGCCAACTCCATTAACAGGACGCCGGGTTCGGCCGTCACGGTCAGATTTTCCTCGTCGATCTCCAGGATCTTGTTCATTTTGGCTAAGGAGAGCAAAATCCCCCCGTAGAGGGCAACCGCTCCGCCACATAAACCCGTCCCCGAACCGCGGGGCGTGACCGGGATGTTGTTTTCGTAGGCGTAGCGCATGATTAAGGAGGTTTCCTCACTATTTAAAACCTCGATCACCACCTCCGGCGCGTACTTTCCATACTCCGTCATTTCATCATGGGTAAAATCATCATTTATTTCATCACCCACAAAAACCCGGTCCGCGGCAGTGACCCGCTTGAAATACTCCACATCGGCAGGGGAAACTTTTTTATAAGGCAATTTTCTCCCTCCCCTTTTTGATCTGCGCAATTAATAAGGGGACGATTGCATAAAGGTCCCCCACCACGCCATAATGGGCCAGTTGGAAAATGGGCGCGTTCCGGTCCTTGTTGATCGCCACGATACATTCGGAGGTATTCATCCCGGCGCTAAATTGAACGGCGCCCGAAACCCCGCAGGTAATGATGAGCTTCGGCTTGACGGTGCGGCCCGACAACCCGATCTGTTGGGTATAACGGGCCCAACCCATCTCCACCAGCGGTCTGGTCGTCGCCAGCTGTCCGCCAAGCAGGGCCGCCAGTTCTTCTAATAAGGACAGATCCTTTTGTTCCCGGACCCCGCGTCCCGCCACCACCAAAACTTCGGCTTCGGTGATCCCGGGCGCTTCTTCCCTTGGCGCCACTTCCCGGACGGTAATCGCCGACTGGAGAAATTCGGGCCGGACCGTCCGGTTTACCACGGTTCCCCACGGCTCCTTCACCGGGCGGGCGGGGGGCATCACTTTATACCGTACCGTCGCAAACTGGGGTCTGGTGTAAGGGGTAATGATTTGGGCCATAATATTCCCGCCAAACGCCGGCCGGATTTGGACCAAATCCGTATTCTCCCTAATCTCCAACGTAGTGCAGTCGGCGGTCAACCCGGTCCGGAAGCGGGCAGCAACCCGCGGCGCCAAGGACCGCCCAATGGAGGTGGCGCCCACCAAAACGATGGAAGGCTTAACCTCCTGGAGGCAGTCGGCAAAGAGGTTGGTGTAAACATCGACCCGGAAATGGCGTAACTCTTTGGCATCATAGGTAAAGACCTTATCCACCGGGTACTGCAGCAACTTCTTGGCCAATTCGCCGATGCGGTCGCCGATGAGGAGCGCATAGACCGGATGCCCGACCACTTCCGCCAACTCTTTTGCTTTTCCAATTAACTCCAAGGTCACCGGATGCAAGTTCCCGCCGTGGTGCTCTGCATATACTAAAATCCCACGCCATTGGTTTTTATCAATGGTTGGACGTTTCCCGTCGGTTAAGCCAATGGCTTGCCGGGGACAATTTTTTAAACATAGTTTACACAGTTTACACCCGGGGCCAATTTCAATTTTGTCGCCTTGTTGTGTTATGGCGTTAAACGGACAGAGAGTGATACATTCCCCGCATAAATCACAACGGGTCTGCTTAATTACTAATTGTCCCAAGTTGCCACCCCTTAGATGAAATTCTTCCCCTTCAATAAGGCATAGATCTTATTTGCCACCAGTGCAGCGTCCCCGTCCCATAAGATCCGGTCCTGATTAATTTCGGGTGGGAAAATCCGTTCCACTTGGGTCGCTGAACCGCGCAGGCCGTATTTCTCCTCATCATCGTCGGCAAAGTCGGAAAAGCTGAAAAATTTCCCTTGTTTCCCGGCCGTTTGTAGCTTTCGGCGGTAGGAGGGGAGCCGGGGTTGGTAGATTTCCTTTTCCACCGTAATCAAGGCGGGAAATTTCAGTTCCGCCGTTACGAAACTGGTCCCTAAATCCTGTTCCACCACAATTCCGCCTTCCGTAACTTCCCGAATCGCGCGCACCCAAGTAACATGGGGGATCCCTAAAAACTCGGCCACCTCCGGTCCCACCTGGGCAGTATCGCCGTCGGTGGTCTGTTTCCCACAGATAATTAGGTCAAAATCGCCAAGAATTCTTATCCCTTGCGCTAAAGTATAAGCAGTCGCCAGTACATCCGAACCGGCAAATTTCCGGTCGGAAAAAACATAGCCTTCATCCGCGCCCAGGATAAAAGATTCTTTTATCACCGCTTCCGCCTGCGGCGGTCCCATTGTTACCGTAGTAACGCTGCCGCCTGCTTTTTCTTTCAGACGCAAAGCCGTTTCCAAAGCATATAAATCGTAAGGATTCATTTTACTTTCGGCGCCTTCACGTTTCAAAACACCGGTCGCCGGATCGATCTCCACATTACTCGTGGCCGGAACTTGTTTAATACAAACGATGATCTTCAACTGCCGCCACCCCCGGTTTTGGTTTGCCTACTTAGAAAATAGCCCTGGTTGTTCACCCGGCTTCGATGATCAATTACAGATCGATACTGGCGGTAGCCAGCGTGGGCGACTACCTTAAAAATAAAGCTTATGGCGTATGCAGTGTTCCGTCGGGCAAGCGCATCTCCGTCCATTTGGTGGGTTTTTCATGGGCCGGGAACCGGGCCGCCGCCTCTTCGTTGAAGGAAACACCGTGACCGGGCACTTCATTGAGCCAAAGCGCCCCATCCCGGTATACCGGCGAGCCGGGGAAGATCTCCGCCATCTGCGGACCGTACCCATAATACTCCTGAATCCCAAAATTGGGGGTGGCAAAATCCAAATGGGTTTGCACGGCCATGGCAATGGGGGTTGTATCCAACGGGCCATGCCAAGCGGTACGTACCCCATGGGCTTCCGCAATGGCCGCAATCTTGCGCGCCGGGGTCAGGCCGCCAATCGCGCTAATATGACAACGGATAAAATCGATCAGATTATTTTCGATCAATGGCAACCATTCATGGGGGTGACTAAATACTTCCCCTAAAGCAATGGGGGTTGTGCATAAATTACGAATTCTAGCCAGCCATGGCGCCATTTCTGGCGAGAGGGGATCTTCCATAAAATAAAGATCCAGCGGTTCCAGGGCTTTGGCCAACTTTACGGCGTTTGTCGGTTCAATCCGCTCATGGGTGTCGGTCATTAATTCAATCTTGTCACCAAACTTTTCCCGGAGCGCGGAAAGGAGATCGACAATATGTTTCATATGGAGACGCGGGTCATAGTATTTTTCTTCATTCTTCAGGCAGATGTATGATGAGTCCGCACTGGGCCGATCATAGGCGGTATAGGCGACACGAATATATTTACACCCGCTTTCGTAGGCTCTGGTCGCCAAATCGATTACCTGTTCCTTGGAGCCGGCGTTACAGTGCAGATAAACATTGACCCGGTCCCGGCATTTTCCGCCCAGGAGATCATACAAGGGCATTCCGGCAAGCTTCGCTTTGATATCCCATAACGCCATATCAATCCCGGAGATGGCGTTATTCTCGATCGGTCCATTCCGCCAATAGCCATTAACCATTAGTAACTTCCAGATATCTTCAATCCGGGAGGCATCGCGGCCAACCAAGAGGGGTTTGAAGTAGCGTTCAATGATCATCTTGACCGCAAAAGCCCGGTATGCAAAGGTGGCGCAACCATAGCCAAAAAGGTCCGGTTCGGAGGTGTCCACTCTAACCACGACGAGATTCTGGCCATCGGGGGCGGTCAAAAAAACTTTTATATCCCGGATCGTGACTTTTTTCATCAACATCCACTCCAATCATCTTTTACTCAGGAATAAGAGTCTAAGGAATCTAACCAAATGAAACGGCCCTCCCGGATAATGGCGCAGGGTTCAATCACCTGCCGAACGTCGATGGCCGCGCCGGTGGCATCAATAAACTTAGGATCATCAGCCCGCACCGGCCGGACGGTGAAGATCGTCGCGCGTTTTAGCGGATGACCGCAATAATTGGAAAGCCCCAACTGACGGGCGGGAATCCAGGTTACCGAAGCAACGACTTCAGCCAAGGACATCCCAAAGGCCAGGAATTTGCTCATTGTATGGGGAAGGCTGCGGACAATATGATCAAGATTGCGGATATGGGCGTCCGTACTGATGCTAAAATTACGGAAACCGGCCTTGATCACACGACGCGCCACCTCCTGGTCAAGGCTGGCCGCCCCATGCCCGACATCCAGATAAACCCCGCGCGCAAGCGCTTCTTCCAAAGGCTTGACCGGCTTTCCTCGCTCATCCCACATGATGTTCGACAGCCGGCAATAACTCAAGTCCGGATCAGTTCCCCGCGAGGCCCTTAAGTATGCCGCGATGTTCGGCGCCCCGTGGAAGCAATGGGTAATCAGATCCCCTTTGGCAAGCAGCGACATAATCTCCCCATTGGATGGCGGCCCCTCCGCCAGATGGGCCATGACGGGCACACCACAATCCCTTCCGACTTCGACAGCGGCTTTAACAGGCCCAAGTCCTGCGTCCTCCAAGATTAAACCGCTGGCCAACACCTTTATGCCCAGAATATGCTCTCCGCCATCCTCCTCAAGGCAACGTTTTGCGGAAACCGGGTCAACCGTGCGCCGGTCATAATAGGGCTGCTTGGTCACCAGTCCGATCCGGCTGATATTTAAAAAAACCTTGACGGGTGTTTCATAAGCGGGCATCACATAATCACGGAAACAGCGGTAATTTGTCGCGCCCGCACTCCCGGCGTCAACCACCAGATGGACACCGGTCCGGTAACCGATCCGGTCCGCGTTGATGCCGAGGTCTGTTGCGCCGTCATATACATGGGCATGACTGTCGATAAACCCGTCACTCAGATAAAGGGTCTCCTCTTGCACACTGGGGGCACAAGGGGTAAGGGCTTCGGCTTTTCCATCGCGGACAAGCAACTCCATAGGTTCCGCCTCACTGCGGTCTCTCCTGAAGACCCCGACGTGAAGTCTTTCTTCCATCGTATCCTTCCTTCCTCGGGTTTAAGCTTTATCCATGTGGAACTGCCGAAGCAACGCTTGGAGTTCCCCCGCATCGGCGCGAATAACCTTCTCCGGGAGCTTGGCCACCCGGCGGACAACATCCGGCTGCTTAAAAGCGGTTCCCGTAATCACACAAACCACCGTATCGTTGGATTTAATTTTCCCTGCCATTCTTGCCTGTTTGAACGCGGCAACCGTCGCCGCGGCGGCGGGTTCCGCCACGATGCCCTCTTGACCAAGGTCGCGCATGGCCTGTATGATCTCTTCATCACTGACCGCCAAGGCCAGGCCGCCCGAATCACGGACGCAACGGATCAACCGCTTCCCACCATGGAGCGGGCTGTTGCCGGAGATACTCTGGGCGATGGTCTGCGTACTATCGCCAAACATCCGCCCCTCACTCATCTTATGATCAATGGCCTGTTTTAACCAGCAAACCGCTGCGGGCTGCACCGCCACCATATGGGGCAACCTGTCAACCACACCGATTTGGAAGAGTTCGTTGTAGCCTTTCCAGGTTCCCCAAAGCCCGCCGCCGGTTCCCAACGGATGGAACGAATAGTCGGGCACCCGTTGCAGTTCTGAAAAAATCTCATAAGCATAGGTCTTCATCGCCTCATGGCGAATGGGATTAATAAAATTGACGAACAGATAACAACCGAGCTCCCGTACGGCCTCATCCAGCATCCGGGAAATCTGCTCAAAATTTTCATATTCTAAAATAGCCGCTTTGGCTCCATAAAGAAGAATCATGGATTTTTTCGTGTCGCTGGCCAGATATTCGACGAGAATGATCCCGGGAAAGTCAGCCCGGGCGCTATAGGCGGAGAAGGAAGCGCCCGCGTTACCCGAAGAATAAGTCAGACCGCGTTTAACACCGATTTCCTTTGCGTAGCTGACCGCCAGGGAATACCCGCGATCCTTAAAGGAACCGGTTGGCATCAGTGTATCATTCTTAAAATAAAGGTTTTCGACCCCTAACGAGGGACCAATATGAAGAGACTTAATTAACGGGGTCCCGCCTTCGCCAAGGGAGATGATGTTCTTTTCGCTTACTTCCGGGAAAAAATCCCGGTAACGCCAGATTGAATCCCGCCGGTACTCGCGAAAAAGCCCGGCCGATAGCTTCATTATTTCATAATCATATTGGGTTTCCAGTAATCCACCACACTTGGGGCAGAGATTGACCTGCTCCCGCAGGTCGATGCGGGCGTTGCACTCATCGCAAACAAAGCAGACAGCACTATTCATCTGGACGTCCCCCTTCTTCAAAAACAGCCTGGAATAGATTATCCCTCGACCAACCGGACCGGTAGGCGTCTACTTTCACTCCGGTCAAGTCAGCCTTGACAACGCCAACAAGCGACTTTATGACCGGGAGCCACTTCCCTGAGGGTCTGCGGTTCCAGGCACTCTTGGGCGGCATAGGCGCAACGGGGCGCAAAACGGCAACCGGGTTTGGGATTAATTGGGTTGGCCACTTCACCCCGTAATAACTGGCGTTCCCGGTTACGCCGGGACAGATCGATGGTCGGAATCGCCGATAAGAGCGCTTTAGTATATGGATGGAGCGGGTTCTTAAATAACTCGTTTTTTTCGGCGAATTCAACGACTTGCCCCATGTACATAACCATAATCTGGTGGCTGATATGCCTTACGACGCAAAGATCATGGGTGATGAACAGATAGGAGACACCTTTTTGTTCCTGCAAATCCATTAAGAGGTTAAGGATTTGCGCCTGAATCGAAACATCCAGTGCCGACACGGGTTCGTCGCAGACAATGAACTTTGGGTCCACCGCCAGCGCCCGCGCCAGGCCAACCCGTTGACGCCGGCCACCGTCAAGTTCATGGGGGTAGGTGTTTACATAACGTGCTGGCAATCCGCATACTTCCATCAATTCGCGCACCCTTTCCGCCATTTCGCGGCGATTACGCACCAGTCCGCATACCTTCATCGGCTCGGCGATAATGTTACTGATTGACAGACGGGGATTGAGCGATGTAAAAGGATCCTGAAAGATCATCTGCATGTTGACATGCATCTTTTTTAACTGCTTGCCGCGGTACTCCAGGATATTCTCGCCTTCATAATAGACTTCGCCGCGCGTGGGGGGGATAAGCCGAAGGATTACGCGGCCCAAAGTAGACTTGCCGCATCCCGATTCGCCAACGACACCAAGGGTTTCACCGGCTTTAATCGAAAGGTTGACCTCTTCCACCGCATGAAGCTGACCACGGGGGGTATCGAAATACTTGCATAGATTGCGTGTTTCTACCAATGGTCTGTTCTCACTCATGGTTTGAACCCTCCTCAAAAAGATGGCATTTGATGAAGTGCGTGTCACTTAAGCGATGCAGGATCGGGTTTTCCCGCCGGCAACGCTCCGTGCAGAACCCGCAGCGGTCAGCAAACTTACATCCTTCGGGCAGGTTCGTGGGATCCACCATGTAACCCGGGATCGATTTCAGGCGGGGCAGATCCGTGACCAGGTCTGGAATGGCTCCGAAAAGGCCTTCCGTGTAAGGATGGTTTTTTTCACGCACATATACGTCCTCGATCGTCCCCCGCTCAATGACTTCACCGCCGTAAACGATGGCCACATTTTCACAGACTTCGTTTACGACCCCAAGGTCGTGGGTGATTAAAATCATGGCCGTATTGAACTGACGCTTGAGCTCACGAACCAACTCCAGAATCTGGGCTTGAATGGTCACATCCAAAGCGGTGGTCGGTTCATCCGCCAACAACAGTTCGGGCTTGGAGATGAGCGCCATCGCAATCACAATCCGTTGCTTCATACCCCCGGAGAACTGGTGGGGATATTCATCCTTACGGGCCGGGGGTATACCGACCAATTCCAACATTTCATCCACACGCCGGTGCTTTTCTTCCCTGGTCATTTCCGGATAATGAAGCTCAAGCACTTCGTATATTTGGCTGCCCACTGTTTGGACCGGGTTGAGACTGGTCATTGGATCTTGGAAAATCATCGAGATCCGCTTCCCCCGAAGCTTGAGCATGGCATTGGCGGAGGCTTTCAGGATATCGATCCCATCATAGATAATACTGCCGGCGGTAACCTCGCCTATCCTTTTGGGCAGCAGGCGCATAATGGATAAAGCCATCGTTGTTTTACCGGCTCCGGTTTCGCCGACAATGCCCAGGGTCTCGCCACGTTTGAGGGTAAGATCAAAACCGTTGAGCGCATGGACAACGGCCTCGTCCGTATTGTAACGCACATGCAAATTTCTGATTTCCAGAAGGTTTTCATTGGCTGGCTTCTGCATCTTATTTCCCACTTTTTCTGCCTCCTTAGTTCTTCATACGTGGATCAAGCGCGTCCCGTAGACCGTCACCGATAAAATTAACCGCCATTACCGACAGGGCAATGCACGCGCCCGGAATTAAGCCAAGGTAAGGATAATAACGGATAAAGGCCTTGGTCTCAGAAAGGATTGTCCCCCATTCCGGAGTGGGGGAGGCCACGCCAATCCCCAGAAAACCGAGGGAGGCAATGTTGATAATGACCTGCCCCAGGGTGAGCGTTGTCGACACAATTACGGGGCCCATTCCATTGGGAAGGAGATGCTTGAAAATAATCCGGGCTGAACTCGAACCATAACACTTGGCCGCCTCGATGAATTCTTGGTTACGCAGTCCCATGATGGAAGAACGGACAATCCGTGTAAAACGGGGGGTTTGCGCGACGGCCAAGGCGATCAACATCTTACCGGTGCCATTACCCAAAGCCGCCACCACGGCCATTGAAAGCAGGATCGCCGGGATCGCCATGAACATATCGACAATCCTCATTATTACCTGGTCGACAACCCCGCCAAAATAACCGGCAAGTCCCCCCAAAATACAACCGGCGACAAAAGAAAGCATAATCACGGCCAGGCCGACAAATAAAGAGATCCGGCCCCCATAAACTACACGCGCGAACAGATCCCGTCCAAACTGGTCAGTCCCAAACCAATTGGTGGCATTGGGCGCTTTAAACCGATTGGTGATCTTCTGGGAGACAACAGCCTGATAATCAACATAAAGGGGGGCCAGGAGGACCGCCAGCATGATAAAGATTAAAACGAACAAACCGGCCATGGCCAGCTTATTCTTTTTAAACCGGAACCAAACGAGTCCCCAAACGCTACGCCCAGAGACGGCGCCGCCATTTTTCCTTCTCTTTTTCATAGTTGTCCCTTCCTTTACTCGGCAAATTTTACTCTGGGGTCGATGTAGGCATATAGTAAATCAACCAACAGATTAATAATACCCACAAAGACAGCGACAAAAATGATCGTCCCCATCACAACCGGAATATCCCGGGACTTTACGGCATTGATTAACAAAGAACCAATCCCCGGGATCGAAAAGACACTTTCCGTGACGACAGACCCGCCCATACAAGAGGCATAGGAGATCCCGACCTGTGTGACAACTGGTAACATGCTATTCCGGAGCGCATGTTTGAGAACCACCCGCCGTTCACTAGCCCCCTTGGCGCGCGCAGTACGAATGTAGTCCTGTTTGATCACATCCAACATGCTGGTACGCGTCATCCGGAGTTGGGAAGCGAGCACATTGGCGCCAAGCGTTAACGCGGGAAGAATGAAATGCTTAAACGTGCCTACGCCGGAGGCGGGCAGCCAACCAAGGCGCAGACAAAAGAACAGTTGCGAAATGAGGCCAAACCAAAAGGCGGGTAATGAAAAGAGAATCACTGCCAAGGCTAAAGATAAATAATCGACAATACTGTTCTGACGGATGGCCGCCACAATGCCCAGGGGGATTCCGAGGAGCACCGCAAACATCATCGCGAGGGTGCCAAGGGCAATGGTATTGGGCAGACGGCGCAGAAATTCCTGGTAGACATTATAGCCGCTCAGCCAGGAAGTACCGAAATCACCTTTAAGCACTTTCCCGATATAGTTAATGTATTGGATCAATACCGGCTTGTCCAAACCTAACTGCGCGCGTAAAGCAGCGATATCTTCCGCGGTGGCATCCATCCCCAGAATCAATTGGGCCGGATCGCCCGGCGCCGCGCTTAAAATTAGGTAAATAAATAAAGTAATACCGATCACCACAAAAATTAATAGCAGGAGCCGCTTGATAACATACTTAAACAATTCGATCTTTACCTCCCGTATAAAATCACTTGTGCTATCTCCCACGCTGCTCCCTGTCAGCCAGTACTTCAATAGAAAGCTGCCGATTAGAAGACTTCCCGGATGTACTTGATCCGCACATCCGGGAAGGTTGATTCATCTAAACCGTTACACTTGAGAAGAAAAGATACGTTACTTCCAGGAGAGTTTAAGGAGATGGAGCGTACCGAGCGGGTGTACCTCCACGCCCTGCAAATTTGAATTGTACGCCAAGGTGTTTGTGCTGGCGAAAATCGGTACTGCATAGGCCTCGTCGGTCACGATGTCCACAGCCTTCCTGTAAAGTTCCTTCCGGGCCTCGCCCTGCGCCTTACGGGCTTCCAAACCGATATCATAGATCTCTTTGGTGCGTGGATGTTGATTATTGTTGGTCGGCGCATAATCGGTAGCCATGTAGAAGTTAAGGAAACCGTCGGCATCGAGTAAAGACGAGTTGGTGTTGCGGATCATCGCGCCGAACTTACCGGCATACCACAGGTCGGTAAAGGTCGCCGAATCAACCGCATTTACTGTGCAATTGATCCCGATCTCCATCAATTGGGCTTGAACGATCTGGGCAACCATCTCATAGATCGTACCGGACTGAACCAGGATTTGGAACTCTTCTCCTTTGTACTTGGAAGCAGCCAAGTATTCTTTAGCCTTTTTAACGTCGTACCCCACTACTTTGTAACCCTCGGGATGCCCGGAGTAGGTGGGACACATATCAATATCGATTTGGGTGGCATAACCTTCCATGGCGCCAATAATAATATCCTGCTTATTCACAGCGCTTTGGACTGCGCGCCGGAAGTTGAGATCGTCGTGGCCGGGGGTCCCTTTGTTGGTGGAAAGGTGCATCGTCACCCGTCCGGCCGAAGGGCCGTAGACCCACTTGACACCCTTCCTGGTGTCCAACATGAGACAACTAGAGATCGGAGGCGACATGAGCAGATCGATATCGCCGTTTTCAAGCGCAATAATCTGGGTCGCAGTGTCGGGGATCAGTTTCACATAAACTTTTTTGATGGCAGGAGCGCCACCCCAGTACTGATCAAAGGCCTCGAGGGTGAGGGTGTCACCGTTCACCACTGAAACCAGCTTGTAAGGGCCGGTTCCGATTGGTTTCGCTTCATAGCCGGCATCCCCAACCTTGTCATAGTGCTTCTTGGAGACGATCATCCCGACACGGGAGGCAATCCCATTAATAAAGCCGGAGTAGGGAGCGGTTAAGTACACCTTGACCGTTTTTGCGTCGACCTTCTCGGCACGGTCAAAATTGATCAATAGGGCCTTACCACTGGCTAAAGGCGCGGATTTATTTAACGAGAATACGACATCATCGGCGGTCATGAGCGAGCCATCATGGAACTTAACGCCTTCGCGCAGAGTGAAAGTATAACACAATCCATCTGCGGACACCGAATAGCTGGTCGCCAGAGCCGGTTCAATCTCGCCTTTCGCGTTTAACTTGACCAAGGTGTCATATAAGTTGGTGAGGGCGATTGCATAGTCATTGTTGTTGGTACCCGTGGGGTTGATCGGGAAAAACTTTGTTGCTTCGACGCCGGTGCCGATGGTTAAAGTGTCTTTCCCGGCGAGCACGATGCCGGTAGCTGCCAGCATCAACAAACAGATGGCAAGGGACAGAGAGACGATTTTTTTCAAGTTTGTAATCCTCCTTTTGTTTTTTTGGTATTTTAGCCGTTCATTTGTCTTTACTAAACGGCAGATACCCTTGTTCGTTGATTTCCGCTTCTCCTTTGAAGATCAGTCGCCCGACTTTTATCATTACAGTTTGGTCTGCCCGTTCTTTAATTCAAATAATTCAGGTAAACGATTAATCTCCGGGTCATACCCGTAAGCGGCCGCCCGGGTCAAGGACACACCCCGATTGTTGTTCCTTGTATTGCTGCAACAGACTTTCGTGGGCCTTCTTTGAATGAACGTCAATCGCTTGTTTGAGTTGATAAGGATCTTTACTTCGTAATGCGCGAATGATCGCGTCATGCTCTTTGATAACCTCTTGAACCCGGCTGTATGGATGGCGGTAGCGGACCCGGATCATACGGGCCAGCGAGTGATAGTAACTATGAAGGGACTGAGCAATTTCGTTGTTTGCCCAAGTAAAAATCAATTTATGAAAAGCGGTGTTAAGATCCAGATGTATGTTTAAATCCTCGGGCGTGTCTTTTAACTCCGCCATCTGCAAGTTAATTGCCTCTAACTGCATAAGCTCTTCTTCTCCGATTCTATACATGGCAACCTCGGTCATATAT
Source organism: Bacillota bacterium (assembly GCA_012735135.1). GTDB lineage: Bacteria > Bacillota > UBA4882 > UBA10575 > UBA10575 > Capillibacterium. Next base: position 13,618 of record JAAYHY010000110.1, read on the forward strand.
GCTTCCAGCGCATTGCAGATATCGAGAATGGAGAGGAAAAAGGTCTCATCAATCTTTCTTACGACGGCGCCTTTGTAGGGAACGATCTCTAACAGGCGTTCTCCTTCAAGGGCTCGAAAGGCCTCACGCACAGGCATATGACTGACATTGTACTTTTCCGCAATCTCTTTGATCGTAATATGTGCATTCTCCGGAATACGGCCGCTTATTATGTCCTCACGTAAGTAATTGATGATCTTTGCGGCAACAGTGGTGTTGTCAAGCAAGACTTGCATCCAATCCCTCCTTTCAGAGTAAATATTAGTTAATATCTATATTAACAATTATAGCAAAGGGATTGATTTTTTGTAAAGAAATAATATCAAATATCAAATATTAAATATCAAATGTACCTCTCGCGCTTCATTGCGGCGATATTATCGCTGTTTATCTTCGTTTCTTAAAACCATTCACAATTTCTGTAATTATATCCGGAACCAAATCGACATCCACCGAATAAACAGCAAATGTTATACTAAAGTCGCTCCTTGAATCCGGTTTAATCTATTGCTGTTCCGCTCAGAGGAACAACGTTCCTATAATGCCCGAAAAAAATATTTTCCATCAACCTTTCCCGATAATTATCTTGTAATTTATTAATAAATACGGTATCTTTAAAATAATCAATAAGGCTCTTATATCTATGTTCCGCTCAGCAGAACGCTTTTCCGAATTTGTGCTATTATCATTCTTCCACAGGTATTTATAAAATCCTCCTCAGATGAAAAATTTTTTTCATGAAGCTTTTCCCGACAGGTTATACCTTATTGAACTTACATAAGAGAAATAGGTGATTTTAAATGTCCAAGGAAAATAGCCCAAGTATCCGCGCGCTTAACAACCCAACTCAGGTGGGGGAGGAGACGATTACCGCGGTAATCCGCGCTCTGGCGATCCTTGATTTACTCGGCCAATCCGAAGGAGAATTAGGAATTACTGAAATCAGCCAGAGACTATCTTTACAAAAAAGCACTGTTTTTCGGCTTTTAAACACGTTAATGGTCGGAGAATACGTACGCCAAAACCCGGCGACAAAAAAGTATTATTTGGGAACCCATCTTTTGCGGTTAGGTATGACTGTGCTTAATCAGATCGAACTAAGAAAAGTGGCCCAACCTTACCTCCGCGAATTAATGGCTGTTTGTAATGAAGTAATCCACCTCGGTATCCTGGAACAAAATGAGGTGATCTATATCGACAAAATCGATGTGGACCGTCCTTTGTCAATGGTTTCAAGAATTGGTGGGAAATCCCCTTGGTATTGCACGGGGTTGGGAAAGGTTTTGCTTGCTTTCTCCCCTCCGGCCGTTCTTGAAGAGTTGCTTTCCAAGACTAAACTCGTTCAGTTCACCCCCAACACCATAACCGACCCAGCCCGACTGGTAGAACACTTAAAACAGATTCAGGCTCAAGGATATGCTATCGATGACGAGGAACATGAATTAGGCATCCGTTGTGTGGGTGTTCCCATCCGCGACTATCAAGGTTCGGTCATCGCCGCCTTAAGTGTCTCCGGCCCCACTTTAAGGATGACTCAAGATAAGTTAAAACAGATCATTCCGGTGATTATTAACACCGGCAACCGGATCTCCAAAGCCTTGGGTTATATGGGATAAACAGTGGTGAGCATTTCCCGTAAGATCGGGGTGGTTCTAAGATCCGCTTCTTCCTATGGAGGGTTGATTTTATAAAAAGGCTATGGTTGCTTTCCCGCAAACCATAGCCTTCTCTTCACTTATTCCTTACCATCTCTTTAACCTTCATCAACCGGGTCAGGTTGGCCCGTTCATTCTCCTCCAGTTTCATCGTGATGAATTTAATCTGGTCCCTGATCTGTGGAATCAGGACGTACTCCAGGGCGTTTACCCGCCGGCGGGTCCGTTCAATCTCGGCGGCCATCAGCTCGACGGTCTTCTCCACTTGGGCCAGTTCAATCATGGATTGAAAGCTGTTGGCCAGGAGGTCAATGGCTTCATCAAACTCGGCGGAGGTTTCGGTCATCCCGAAACCGCTCCCCAGCGCCGGCCTCATCTCCAATTTGAAGACCGGCACTTCCACCCCCATCTGCGAAGTAGTGCCCGCCTCTAAAGCAGCCTCCCCACGGGAAGTCGTAATCGCCGCTTCCAAGACCGAACGGGAGATCACCGCCCGCGCCAGGGCAAAGCCGCCGAGGGCGGTGGCTAAGTTGGCTTCCACCTTACTCCGCAGGTGTTGGTTCTCCTCAACCAGGTCAAAGAAGTTCTTCATCAGTTCGTCCAGCTTATCTTTGAGCAATTTATGGCCGCGCACCGCCGTAGCCAACCTTTTCTTGAGCCGGGTCAACTCCATCCGGGTCGGGTTCACTCGGATCTCCAATCGATCACCCCCAAGGCCTAAAGTACTTGCTTATTCTTTAACCGGCCCTTTCGGTAGATATTTCTCCAGAAACTCCTGGCGAATTCTTTTCAATTCATGCCGCGGGATCAGGCTGAGCAATTCCCAACCCAGATCAAGGGTCTCTTCAATACTCCGGTTTTCGTCAAAGCCTTGCCGGACATAGCGATCTTCAAACTCATCGGCAAAGGCGGCAAATTTCTTGTCCAAATCGGAGAGGGCCGCCTCGCCCAGAATTACCGCCAGATCCTTTGCTTCTTTCCCGCGGGCATAGGCCGCAAAGAGCTGGTTCATGGTATCGGCATGGTCTTCCCGGGTCTTCCCGGTCCCAATCCCTTTATCCTTTAACCGCGATAGGGAGGGCAACACGTCGATGGGGGGATAGATCCCCTTCCGGTGAAGTTCACGGCTGAGTATAATCTGGCCTTCCGTAATATACCCGGTGAGGTCGGGAATAGGATGGGTCTTATCATCCTCCGGCATGGTCAGGATCGGGATCATCGTGATCGAACCCTCTTTCCCCTTGATCCGGCCGGCCCGTTCATAAATGGTGGCCAAGTCGGTGTAGAGGTAACCGGGATAACCCCGCCGGCCCGGTACTTCTTTCCGTGCGGCCGACACCTCCCGGAGGGCTTCGGCGTAGTTGGTCATATCGGTTAAGATCACCAGGACATGCATCCCCAGCTCAAAAGCGAGGTACTCAGCGGCGGTTAACGCCATCCGGGGGGTGGAGATCCGTTCAATGGCCGGGTCATTGGCCAGGTTCATAAAGAGGACCGCCCGTTCGATGGCGCCGGTCCGCCGGAAGTCGCTGATAAAATAGTCGGCTTCTTCAAAGGTGATTCCCATCGCCCCGAAGACAACCGCAAAACGTTCCCCTTTCCCCCGCACTTTGGCCTGGCGGGCAATCTGGGCCGCCAGTTGGGCATGGGGCAAGCCGGAGGCCGAAAAGATAGGTAGTTTTTGTCCCCGGACCAGGGTATTCAAGCCGTCAATAGCGGAGATTCCGGTCTGGATGAACTCGGAAGGATAGTCCCGGGTATAGGGATTGATGGGGGTCCCGTCGATATCCAATTTCATTTCGGGAATAATCGCCGCCCCTTTATCTTTCGGCCGTCCCATCCCGTCGAACACCCGGCCTAAAATATCCGGGGCCACCCCCAGTTCAATACTGCGTCCTAAAAACCGTACTTTACTGTCGGCCAGATTTAAGCCGGTTGAGCCTTCAAAGAGCTGAACCAGGGCCTTGTCGCGGTTGATCTCCAAAACCCGTCCCCGCCGCACTTCACCGCTGGCCAGCTGAATTTCGACCAACTCCTCATAACTGGCCTCTGTTACCTTCTCCACCAGCATGAGCGGGCCGACTACTTCCCGTACGGTCCGGTATTCCTTAAGCATCTATAGCACCTCCCCGGCAGGCTCGACATCGGTGGTCAACTTTTCGAGGTCTGCCTGTAGCTTAGTAAACTCCTCCATCTGGTCCTCACGGATGAATTTGGCCTGGGCAATCCGCTCGCGAACCGGCAGCTCCAAGATGTTTTTAATCTCCATTCCTTTCTCCAGCAACTTAATGGCCACATCCTCAAAGCTTAAGACGATCCTGAGCAGCGCCGCTTGCTTCTCCAGGGAGGTATAGGTGTCAATCTCGTGGAAGGCATTCTGGTGGAGGTAGTCTTCCCGGATGGAACGGGCGACTTCCATTGTCAATTGGTCCCGGGGCGACAAAGCGTCCACCCCGACCAGCCGGACGATCTCTTCCAACTCCGCTTCTTGTTGAAGAATGCGCATGGCCCGGCGCCGGAGGTTAACCCATTCTTCCCCGATTTCCCGGCGGAAATACTCATCCAGCCGCTCGTTATATAAGGAATAACTTAGCAACCAGTTAATCGCCGGGAAGTGGCGGCGGTAAGCCAGCGTGGAATCCAGGCCCCAGAAGACCTTCACCACCCGTAGAGTGTTCTGGGCCACCGGTTCGGAGAGGTCACCGCCGGGCGGCGAAACCGCGCCCACTGCGGTAATCGAGCCTTCCCGCCGGTCTTGGCCTAAACAAAGCGTCCGCCCGGCCCGCTCGTAGAATTCGGCCAAACGGGATCCGAGGTAAGCCGGATAACCTTCTTCTCCCGGCATCTCTTCCAACCGGCCGGAAATCTCCCGGAGAGCCTCCGCCCACCGGGAAGTGGAGTCGGCCATAATCGCCACGTTATAGCCCATATCACGGAAATACTCGGCGATGGTAATTCCGGTGTAAATCGAAGCTTCCCGCGCCGCCACCGGCATATCGGAAGTATTGGCCACCAAAACGGTCCGCTTCATCAGATCTTCACCGGTCCGCGGATCCCGCAGTTCGGGGAATTCGGTCAAGACATCGGTCATCTCGTTCCCCCGCTCGCCGCAACCGACGTAAACGATAAGATCGGCATCGGCCCATTTGGCCAGTTGGTGCTGGACCACCGTCTTCCCGCTCCCGAAGGGGCCGGGGATGGCGGCGGTTCCACCACGGGCAATTGGAAAGAAAGTATCAATAATCCGTTGCCCGGTCGTCATAATCCGGTCCGGCGCCAACTTTTCCCGGTAAGGACGGGCCCGGCGCACCGGCCAACGTTGCATCAGCGTCAGTTCTTTAAGACCTTCCTCCGTCTCCACCACGGCAACGGTTTCGTCGACGGTAAACTCGCCTTCCTCAATCCTGACCAGTTTTCCTTCGACGCCCGGCGGAACCAAAATCCGGTGTTCGATCACCACCGTCTCCTGGACAACGCCCAAGATATCCCCGGGTTCCACCTGATTGCCCACGGCCAGCCGGGGCGTAAAACGCCATTTCTTATCGCGAACCAGTCCCGGAACTTCAATTCCCCGGGCCAAACGGTTCCCTTGCAACGCCAAAACATCCAACGGCCGTTGGATCCCGTCGTAAATCGAACCGATCAGTCCCGGCCCCAGTTCAACACTTAACGGCGAACCGGTGGTATAAACCGGGGCGCCGGGTCCGATCATACTGGTGTCTTCGTAAACCTGAATCGAAGCCTCTTCGCCACGGAGTTCAATGATCTCGCCAATTAACTTTTCATGCCCGACCCGGACCACATCAAACATCTTCGCGCCGGTAACACCTTCCGCTACCACCAAAGGCCCGGCCACTCTGATAATCTTTCCCGTACTCACTGCTTACCGACCTCTTTCCCCTTTAGGATATCCACACCGACCGCTCTCTCCACAATCCGCCTGATCCGCTCCGCGGCGTAGCCTTCGCTGCCGGCCACCCCCGGAATATAGGTGATACACGGTAACGGTCTGCTACCCCATTCTTCAATCTCTCCTGTAAATCCCTGGGCGATGGATTCAGTGATAAAGATCACGCCGTAATCAAGGTCATCCTTTAACTTAAAAAGTACATCCCTGGCTTCCTGGCCGCTCGCCACCGGAAAAAGTTCCAAACCCAATAAGCCAAAGCCGCGGATTAAATCTTCTTCCCCGATGACGGCCATTTTATAAATAGACATCCCGCAACCTCCTTCTGACCGTCTCTTCCGGAAGTTGATTCAGCTTCCCGGTGAAGACCAGACGCAGATTAAGGATCTCCCTTTCTTTGGCCAACAAATAACCAATTAGCGGTTCGATCCCGAGCGGAACCATTTTGGCTGCTTTGGCAATGGCCAGCAGATAATCGTCGATCGCCCGTTCCAGGGAGGAAAGTTCGATGAGGATGCGGTCCCCACCCCGCACGAGATCCCGGTAGGGCGTGCGCTCCAAAAGGATGCCTAACTCCGGTTGGGATTCTTCAAACCGGGACCGCCAATCATCCCGGCGAATAAAGCCCGGCTCCACCAGAAAACGGGTTAGTTCTCCGGGCGCCGCGTCCCTTTTCCGCAGCCGGAGAAAGATCATGAGGTTCAACAGATCCATCCGTGCCCGCCAGTAATCCCGGAGTAAACCGGTGTGCTTACCGAAGATCCGCCAGCCATACCGGTAGTAAGCCTGATCCAAAGCAGCCGCCCGGTCGGGCCCGGCCTCCGGCAGACTGGTCAAGACCGCTTGAAACTCCGGTGGTAAAGTCGTATAATCCCCGGCTGCCACCATCCTCTTCAGTTCCGGAAAGGGGATTACCCCCAACCGGCTGGGCTGAACATTACCGTCGGCGACCAGCAACAATTTTAAGTTTTGCAGGTCCCACCGGTGTAAGAAAACCAGAAGTTCGGGAGCATCCCCCGTCAGATCCCGTAAAAATTGATAGACCCGGAAAAGCTCTTCCTCAAAAGCCGCCTCGTAATCGGCGGCCCGCCCATCTAAAGAATAGGCTGTCTCTTCCAATAAACGTAAGGCCTCTGGCACCGAGGTTGCCTTGAGCAAACGCTCAAAAAAGGCGGTGGGGAGCAACTTCGTCTCGAGGATGCGGATACGACCAACGGCATAAGCGTAGTCTCGGTCAGCCATCTTCACACCCCCCGTCATGAAAATAGGATTCCGGCAACCTCCGGAAAATATCTTTCTTCCAGGTCGCTTAAGATTGATTCGAAAGAAGCATTCACTTCATAGGTGGAACTGGAAAGGAGAAATCCTCCCCGGATCGCCGCCGGTTCGGTCCGCAACTTCAAATTACCCGGATGCCCCTTCCGGACCAATTCTTGATTAACCTGGGCAATAACCTTGGTCCAAATCCCCTTTTCCGCAGCGGACACCGCGATGGTCTCCTCGCCGTCCTCCACGGTGGACAGGAGCAGGTCTTGATAAAGCCGGATCTTCTCCTCCGCCGGCAGATTGGCCAGAGCGGAAAGGGCTTCTTCAAAAGCGTTGTGGATCAATTCTTGCTTGGTGCGCAGGAGACGTAATTTATTATCCATCTCCGCTTCACGGAGAATCCGGTCGGCTTCCTCCTGACCGCGCTGGCGGTAATCTTTCCGGATGGCGTCAACCTTTTCCGCCGTCGCCTGCCGGTACTCAGCCGCCAACCGCTGGGCTTCCTCCTGACTACGCGCCTTTATTTCCCGGGCTTCTTTGCGGGCTGCTTCCAGAATCCGGTTTGTTAATTCCGTCAATTCTTGGGCCATCATAAATCCCACCTAAAGCGTAATCGAGTTGTAGAGGAAGAACGAGATAATAAAGGCTAAAATGGCGTAAGTCTCTACCAAACCGGCATAGACAATCCCCTTCGCCGACTCCTCGGGCCTTTTCGCGACAATGCCAATCCCGGCCGCTGCCACTTTACCCTGTAAAATGGCGGAAAACAAACCGACGATGCCAACGGGCAGTCCGGCGATGAGAAAACGGATCCCGGCTTCCAAGGGAATCGGTCCGCCGACCGCAGCAAACTTAAAGACCATTAACATCCCGATCACAAACCCGTAAATACCCTGTGTCCCCGGGAGAGCCGTTAAAATCAGCGTCTGTCCGAACTTCTTGGGATCTTCAGTCACCACGCCCGCCGCCAGTTTCCCGGCGATGCTGACCCCGTAAGCCGACCCGATCCCGGAAAATAATACTGCAATTGCCACGCCAAGAAATGCATACAAAGTGCCTAATACCATCTTCTTATACCTCTCCTTTCTTCTTTAAGAAAATATTGATGTTCTACAGTTTTAAGGGGGCAAAAGGCCTTCCCCCGCCAGTAAAAAAGGTATTAAAAAACTCTAAATACTGTAACCGGCTGGAATGCACATAGGCGCCAAGGATGTTTAAGCCGAAATTGAGGGCGTGTCCAAACAGGAAAATCACCACGGCGAAAATCCACCCGACCGGCGCTCCCCAGGTCATTTTGACAAACAAATTGATGATCGACCCCATTACCGCCCCGGAGAGTCCCAACGCCATCAGCCGGGAATAGGAGAGCACATCACTGAAGAAACTAACACTGCCATAGATGGTCAGAAGTCCCCCGGGAATCGCCTTTAACTTCGCCCAGAGGCCCTTTTTGCCCCGGGTGTTCCCGACGATTAATAAAACCGCCGTGACCAAAGTCGTATATTTGATTGGTTGGGCGTAAGCGGCAAGGCCAAGTTGGGAACCACCGGCCAACAACAAAAGACTGGTCAAAAATAAAAGCCAGACCCCTTTCCCCCAGATCGCTTCCGCCCAATCCCCGTTTTTAATGCACATCCAGGCGCTGAGCACCGTGCCCGTATAGAGCTGGACAAGGCCCAGTCCAAGGGCGACGATTAATAAGAGTTGCGGTTTTTCGATCACATTAAATAACCCCGGGTAAAGAGAGTACCCGAAGATACTGGAAGTGAGGAGGCCAAAGAAGACCGCGCCCAGACCACTGACGAAGAAGAGCCAAGCCATCTTCCGGCCCCCCGGCCGCATCGTGATCTTGGCCATCAGTACCACGCAGATCATGGAAAGCAACAACCCGTAGCCGGCATCGCCTAAAGCCATCCCATAACAAAGGAAGAAGAAAGGGGCAATGGCGGCCGACGGGTCAACCTCATCCTGCCGGGGTAAGCTAAAGGCTTCCACCAGTTTTTCAAAGGGGGTGAAGACCTTTTTGTTCTCCAACAGAATCGGGATCTCCTCATCCTCTTGGGGGTCACTAAAGTGTAGATAATTGGGGAGTCCCAAGGCGGTAATCACTTGCTCGACGCGGGAGGCTTGCGCCGCAGGGACCCAGCCTTCCAGTCCGAAAACGGCCTTCCCCGTCAGTAATTGCCGGTGGGCTTCCACCTGTAACCTTTGGTTATACCAATAATCATTAAGGGTCAGAAAGAGGGGGCGTTCTTCCGCCAGGGTCTTCAGCCGCTCCTCCATCCGGGCGAGACTGGTCTCCAGTTCTTGTTTCTTCGCGTTCAAGACCGCCAACTGTTCACCGACAGTACCGGCGGTCAACTCCGGCCGGACCGGAACAAACCCTTTCGCCCGTAAAACCTCTTCCGCCCGGGAGTCCCGCTGGTAAAAGAAGATAAGATATGAATGGTAATCATCGGCGCCAACCTGGCAAAAACAATAAGCGATCCCCTCCAGGGCCAGCGCTTCGGTTAAAATCCACGGTTCCCGGTCAAAACTACCCAATAAAACTCCAATCCGCCGGGAACCATTCCAGGCCTCCGCCGGCAGATCCAACCCGGCCCAGGGTTGTAAATTCTCAATCTCCCGTTCGACCTTTATTTTTTCTTGTTCCAGCCGGGTATGTTCTTTTTCGGCGTCAAAAATCTCTGCGCTGAGCCTGGCGGCCTCTTCCCTTTTCGCCAGGTAATTTTGGTGCTCCTCCCAGGTCAACACCGTCTTTGTCCCGGCAAATTGTTCAATAAAATTTGGTTTTTGCGGGGCGAACCGCTCGAAGATCGCCAGCACCCGGTTGATCTCATTCAGTTTTTCATCGATCCGCCGCAGTTCGCTCCCGATTGCTTCTCCCGTCTCGACCCGGTTTGCTTCCTCGGCTGGTTTGATCAATTCCACAAGGCCAAGGCGTTGCAATTCCGACAGAAAAGAGGCTTTATGCCGTTTAAGTCCATAAAGCTCCAGCCGCTTCATCGGTACAATGGCCATTATCCTCTAATCCTTTCTTTAATAAAATCAATCACCGCCGGCACCTTTTCCGCCGCTTTCCTCCGTAACTCTTTGATCTCCTGATCGGTCGTCCTTCCTAAGGCGGCGGCTTTTTCTTCCGCTTCCGCCCGGATCCGCGCCAGCTCCGCTTTTCCTTCTTTCCGGGCGGTCGTCAGCATTTGCTCTTCTTCCGCCACCAACTCTTGGCGCTGTGCCGCCAAGTACGCAGCGGCTTCTTGCTTTGCCTCGTCCACCAGCCGATCCGCCTCTTCCTCCACGGAAGTCAATTGTTGCCAGATCTCTTTCGCCATGCTTTTATCCTCCTTCGCCAACGCCTCCCAGAGGTGGAATAACCTTCACAAAAACCAAATATTCTATTTCTCTATCCAAAGACAAAAGTCCTTGTAAATCTTTTTAAAAAAACTTCTATTTACCTCCTTTGCTTTCGCCGGCGGCGATCAAAATAAGGCCGGTAAGGCCCACGGCAAAACCAAGGAGCGCGCCGATGATTCCGGTATAAGGCTCTCCACCGTACTGTTGACCAATGAGGCAACCAAGACCAAACCCGGCCAGTACCGAGCTGGTCAACCCAAAGGCCGTCACAAAATGGAGAAGCCAGCCCCTGAACCGGGGCCCCTTCCGCTTCGGCTTGGTCATGGTTACACCTTTCAACCGCTGCGCTCGGACCCGGCCAAGCGTTCCTTTTCCCCGGTCACCCGCTGGTTCTCTTCATCCCACAACCGGCAGGCCCCTTGCCACATCCGGGTTTTGATCCGGCCCGGCGCCACCGGGGAGCCTTTCAACTGAGGCGCATCTAAAATTCCCAACGCCACCGCCTGGGCCAAGGTCTCCGGATCGGTAAAGGGGTCCTCGCTTTCGGCCGCCCCCAACTCCCGGATGGCTTTCAAAATTAGCTCCGCTTCGGCAATCAGCTCGTCCTTTCTCCTGACCACCCGGGGGTCCAGCGTCGGATCGGGGGCGTCATAGAGATAGTTTTTGAGAACACCATGGACAATCCCACAGCTCTCGATGATCTCCGGCGGAGTCGCCAGATGTTCGGCTTCACAGTAGGCCACCACGTGGATGATATGGGGGGAGAGCCCCAATCCCAGAACGGTAGAGGCGGCCAATTGGCCTTTGGCCACCTCCGGTTTGACGGAAAGGCTGGCCAGCCCGGCCCGGATCTGCCGGTAGACTTTAAACCCGTCATCCTCCAAACGTCCCACCAGCTCCAAGCCGGCCAAGGCTTTGCCCAAATCCATTATCCCACTGGTTCCCGGTGGATTATTCAGCATAAGCTGGGCGATATAGTCCCGGACCCCGGCCTTTTTGGCGTTATAGGCCGCCAGGTAAAAGGCGGCCACTGCCACCGAATCGGGGGCGCCCCGCAGGCTCCAGTGGTGGGCTTCGTTTACTTCCACCGGAATCCCGCGCTGCCCGTACCAGGCCATCGCCGCCTGGTTTTCCCGGACCGCCGCCGCCACCGGGCGGTTGGCCCGCCCATCCAGCTGGCTATACCAGAATAAAGGAATGGCCGCCCAGGCGTTTTTGATTGTCCGGGTCGCCAACTCCGCCCATTTAATTAGATCCCGGGTCCCGCTGTAACAACGGAGGAGCGGATAGTTGCCGGTCCGGGAAGCCTGGTAGATCCGGAGCAGATCTTCTTCCCGGCGCAAGGGAACGCCGCCGGCCCCTTCCTGTTTCGGATCCATCTCCTCCGGACGGAAAAAGGATTCTTGGGCGTTTTGGTCCGGTCCCAGGGAGATGATATCTAATATCTTGGCCTCGGCGATGGTTTTCACCCCTTGCACCGTCTCCTCCAGGCTCGGCAGTCCAAAATGGTGCCGGAGCAAGGGATAGGGGTGTTTTTGCCCCATCCTTGCCAAAAGGGTCTCCACACCCGGGCCAACTTCTTGACTTGTCACTTCGCCCTTGAGAAAAGAGACCACCGCGCTTTCTTCCTCTTCGCCGGTGAAGATCCGGGTGAAAAGACCGCTTTCCGCCGCCACCTTGGCCACGGCGGGAGTCCCGCCAAAAATCAGCTTCTGGCCGGTAAGACCCGCTTCCTGCAAGGCATTTTTCAAGTCGGCGAAGAGGCGCGCCGCCACTTCGGGAGTCAGGCGGTAACTTAAAGCCAGATAATCGGGTTCCGCCTCCTGGAGCGCCCCGATGAGCTGGGCTGGTTTAACCCCGATCCCTAAAAAGGTGGTCTGGTAACCGCAGAGTTCCGCCAGATTCAGGAAGTTATAGACTCCGGCCACGTGCACGCAATTGCCGATGGTCGCCGCGATAATCTTCTTCATCAGAGATCGCCCTCCAAAGCCAGCCGCCGGATCTCGGCCACGGTCAAACCGGCCAGCCCCATCCTTTCGATGGTCCGTCCTTCCGCCCAGTAATCGGTCTGGTTCATCAAGGAAGCCAAATGAATGATATTATCGATGGTCGGGGTCGCCACCTTTAGATGTTTCCCCAAAGCGGCAATGGGTACCAGACTCATCGACACATCTTCCCATAAATATCTGTGGTTAACCATGGACGGCGCGTTAATCCCCTTATAACCCGGGTTATTGCGCATCGCTTCAAAGAGGGTTTTCCCCGGGGCGTCATAAGCCATATATAGCCACTCCCGCGCCGACATCGCCCGGATCCCCAGAGCGGCGGCCACGGCCACCCGCTCGGCATCAAGAGCCTCCAAAACCCTTGCTACGGAGGGCGTCACCCCTTCCATGTAAAACTGGAACTCCCCGCGGGTCGACTCGATCCGGGCCGCGTTTAAAACCGTCAACGCCGGATGGAAGATAGCTCCGATATTGTTCAAACTGGTCTTCAGCACATTATCACCCGGCACAAACTGGGGAAAGATCGTCCTTAACTTCGCAACCAGCTCCGCCGTGCGGTTCCCCGGCAGGGCGGCAACAGGGATATTATTCTTAATCCCGAAGATGCGGACTTGGGCCGGGTTGATATTGCGGCTGGCATAGAGCAGAGTCTGGGCTTCGCCCAGCACGACTTGGGCTTGACAACCCACCCTTTTTAAGATCGCCCGGAATTCCAGAGCGCCACCGGTCCGCCCCGGATTCAAGAGGATATATTGGCCGTCCCGCAAGTAGGGAGCCACTTGTTCGGCAATAAAAGCATGGCCGTTGGCCGGGACAACGACCATTAGAATCTCCGCTTCCCGCAGGGCGGCGGCCAAATCGGTGGTGGCCAGTTCCACCGGGCCGAAGCCTTCAATCACTCCGGAGAGTTCGATCCCGCCCATCAACCGCACCGGTTCTAACCGTTCCTCCGAACGGTTGTACAAATTCACTTTATAACCGGCCATCCCTAAATGACCGGCCATCGCCATCCCGCCATGCCCCGCCCCTAAAACACAGATCCGGGGGGCTTCCGCGGACTGATTCCGTTGTTCATGAATATAAACCATGCAACCACCTCACCACAGCGAATTTTCTTTGTGATCCGATATATCCTATCAGTTCCACTCCCGTCTTATTCCAACGCAAAGCTAACCGTAAAGGCCGACCGGATACTAATCTCCCCCGGCGCCAAAGTGTCAACCCACGTTTCCGCCGTCCCGTCGTAAGCCCGGAAGGAGAGATTAGGTACGGTCGCCACCGGGTAAACATTGGTTCTCTCCTCCTGCACCCGATGGGGACGGCCGATGGTTTGGCCTAACTCCTTGGCCAGCCGGGCCGCTTTCGCCTGCGCCGCCCGGACCGCTTCGGCCTGGGCTTGCTCCTGGTACTTCGCCAGGTCGCTCCGGCGGAACTGGATCCCTTCAATATAATTAACCCCTGCCGCCAAAAAACTACTGAGTAAATCCTCAAATTTGGTTAGATCCGTTAACCGGACCACAATACTTTTCCGCACAAAGTAGGCAATAAACTCTTTCTTTTCGTAGTTGTCCCGGTACCGGGGTTCAATACTGAGCTGTCCGGTCTGGATCTGCGCCGGTTCAACCTGAAACTGTTCAGCCAAGGCGATAATATTACGGACCCGCGTATCATTGGCTTTCTTGGCCGCCGCAATATCCCGGTGGGAAGTCTCTACCGCCATGGCGATCACGACCTCATCCGGCGTCACCTTTACTTCCGCTTCCCCCAAAACTGTAATCAACCGGGGCTCCCCGGCCGCCACCGTCGGCATAAAGAAAACTAAACTCAAGAGCAAGACCAGACCGCAGAACCCGAAACCAATTTTCCCTGGTAAGTTTTTCATCGCGCTCCCCCTCCGCACTTTAGTTTTACAAACTTAACGCCAGGTAATTTGGTTAGTTCCACCTCATCACAGTAAAAAAAAGGAAGATCCGATCACCTCTGATCTCCCTTCTTGATGCGATATAGATCTTCCTTCTTAAGAAAGTGAAAACTTTTACCCCTCTTGGCGATAATAGTTGATTAAGGAGCCGGCTAAAATAATCTCCCGCTCGGCGGCGGATAGGTTCTCCATTTTTAACCGGAGCGGCGTGCCCCCGGGCCAAAGGTAAGCCTGAACTTGTTCTGCCCCGGTCTGGAGCGCCGCCCGGATCTCCGGAATGTAAAGCACCCCGCCGGCCACCAATTTCTCCTGGTCTGCCGGATCGATGGTAAAGGGGATCATCCCCCAGTTAATCAGGTTGCTGCGGTACCGTTTGGTCGCATACTCATTGGCAAGAATGGCCCATCCCCCCAGGACTTTCTGGCAGGAAGCGGCCTGTTCCCGGGCGGAACCATCCCCTGGTTTCACGGCAAAGATGGCGCTGCCCAGTCCGGTGACGGCCATTAATTCCTCTACGGTCTTCCCGGTCAGGGATGCCACCGCCGCCATCAACTCTTCCAGTTCCGGGGAGAGTTTCCGCCCCGCCGTCCAGGCCCGGCGTTCCGTTTCCAAGCTGGCAATGGCCTTTGCTTTCGCTACATAAGCCGGGTCTTTCCGGGAGAGGGTAAATTCGGCCAGCTTCAGCGGGTTGGAACGGTAGGAGGAAGTCTCCCCGGACGGTATCAGTTCATCGGTGGTCGTCACCGGATCGGTGATCACCGCCGCCAGTTTCAAAATTAAAGCATCCGGCAGGGGGATCATCTCCGGCCAATCGGCAATATTGGGTCCGTACTTCAGCTCTACCTTCGGGTCAGCCTGCCCAAAACCGGCATAGATCCGGCGCTGGTAAACGGACCGGTCGAATTCATAGCTGACCGGCGTTACCGGCCGGGGCTCCAGTTCGGTGGCGGCCGTCAAAACCCCGCCCCGGATCGCGGTAGCCGCGATGGAACGGGCATCCATCAACGCCACCGCGGCCAACTGGCCTTCCCGCGGCTTGGAACCTTCCCGGTTGGGGAAGTTACGGGTCGTATGCCTGATGCTGAGCATCCCGTTGGCCGGAATATCGCCGGCGCCGAAACAGGGACCACAAAAGGCCGTGCGTAAGGTCGCGCCGCTCTGCAGCAACTTAGCGGCCGCGCCCTTCTTCACCAATTCCAGGTTCACCGGCTGGCTGGCCGGGTAAATACTAAGGGCAAACTCGTCATTGCCGATGGCGTTTTCCCCGATCAATTCCGCCATCGTCCAGAGGTTCTCAAAAGTTCCCCCGGCGCACCCGGCCACCACCCCTTGGTCGACATGGATTTGACCGCTTCGGATTTTCCCGGTCAAACTGAGCTTCACGTCCGGTTGGGGATATAACTTTTTCGTTTCGGCGTCAACGGCGGCCAAAATATCCCCGGCATTTTCCTTTAATTCCCGGATGGAATAGGCGTTACTGGGATGGAAGGGAAGGGCAATCATCGGTTCGATGGTGCTCAAATCAATCCGGATTAAACCATCATAATAAGTGACCGTCGCCGGTTCCAGCCGGCGGTAGGCTTCCGGACGGCCGTGAACCCGGAGATACGCGGCGACCTGTTCGTCGGTCTGCCAAATCGAGCTCAAACAGGTGGTCTCGGTGGTCATCACATCAATCCCATTCCGGTAGTCGACAGATAGATTAGCCACTCCGGGGCCGATAAACTCGAGAACTTTATTCTTGACAAAACCACTTTTAAAGACCGCTTTAATTAAAGCCAGAGCCACATCCTGCGGCCCGACCCCCCAGTTAGGCTTCCCTTCCAAATAAACAGCGACCACAGGCGGATAAGCCAGATCATAGGTCCGGCCTAACAGTTGTTTCACCAGTTCGGGACCGCCCTCGCCGATCCCCATGGTGCCCAGCGGGCCGTAGCGGGTATGGCTGTCGGAGCCCAAGATCATCCGGCCGCCGCCGGCAAACATCTCCCGCATAAACTGATGAATAACCGCCTGGTGGGCGGGGACAAAATACCCCCCGTACTTGCGGGCGGCCGATAAGCCGAAGACGTGGTCGTCCTCGTTAATCGTCCCTCCGACCATACACAGACTGTTGTGGCAGTTGGTCAGGACATAAGGGAGGGGAAATTCCTTTAACCCGCTGGCCTTGGCCGTTTGAATAATCCCAACATAGGTTATATCATGAGAGGCCAGAGCATCAAACTTCAACTTCAAATACCGGGGATCGGCGGAAGTATTGTGCGCTGATAAGATCTGGTAGGCGATGGTCCCGGTTTTCGCCTTCCGGGGAGCAAGGGCTTCAGCCGTCACCGGTTCCAGACCCTCTTGTTGTAGACGCCGGTTGATCTCAACCGCCGTTAGCCCCGGTTCCGTAAATAACCGGTTACGAATAAGATAAACCCCTTCTTCACTGATGATCTTTACCACAGAAATCACCCACTTCCGACAATCTGTAATGTTGATTATTGGCTATTGGGGGTATGACAGTATTAAGCCGGTTTCGTTCCAGATTCCGGCCAAATCCCTTACCCAATTAAAACATGCCCCCCAACCCCTGTCAAGGTAAGTGGAGAGTAAAACCCTAGTTATATTGTATACATTGTTGCGATCCCGAAAGTTCCTGATCCCCGTCGGACAGTTCAGATCCATAAATTATGAAATGCCAGGAAAACCTTCATTTTGGGTCTCCGAACCTAAATTTTTTCTTTTATTTAAAAAAATGTTAATGGTTTTTAATATTATGCCGATAATTAAAATAACCTTTCTCAGAATTTATATTCATTCTCAAAATGGGGAATCATACCCTATTTTTATATATTCACATTTATAAATTATAAAGGAGGTTAAAACGATGAAGAAATTCTTAACAACAGGCAGAATCCTACAAAGACCCCCCCTCGTGCTAGGGTTAACCCTCTTGTTATGCTACGCACTTCTTTTTACCGGTTGTAGCAAAGAGAAAACCTACCGCATTGGAATCCTGGCCGGCCTGGATTACGCTTCCGACATCGTTGTCGGTTTCAAGGAGAAAATGACGGAACTAGGTTATGTCGAAGGAAAAAATGTGGTTTATGATGTTCAACGCTCCAATTTTGACATGGCTGAGTATAAAAAAATCCTGCAAAAGTTTGTCGCAGACAAAGTTGATGTAATCTTTACCTTCCCGACCGAAGCGACGATCGAAGCGAAACTAGCAACCGCCGAAAGTAAGATCCCTGTTGTTTTTTGTTTTGCAAACATCGAAGATAACAACCTCATTAACAGTGTCCGGGAGCCGGGAGGCAATGTCACCGGTGTTCGTTACCCGGGTCCTGATCTCACCGTCAAGCGTTTTGAACTGATGCAGGCAATTGTACCGGAGGCCACCCGTCTTTGGATCCCCTATCAGAAAGGTTACCCTGTAGATTGTCAAATCAATGCCTTAACCCCGGTCGCAGAGGCCGCCGGAGTGCAAATCGAATATTTCCCCGCCGCTGACGCCGCCGAACTCCAAGCCGAATTGGATAGACGGAGCCAAGGATCCGATCCCGGCTTTGACGCCATCCTTTTTTTAGCGGAACCCTTGACCGTAACCCCCGACGCCTTTTCCGTGCTTAACAATTTTGCCGCCTCCCGCCGGATGCCCATGGCCGGCGCCCTGATTAGCGAAGGGGATTATGGGACTATTTTTGGTGTGAACGTTGATTTTATTCCCAGCGGAAGGCAAGCAGCCACCGTTGTTGATAAAATCTTAAAAGGAGCCAATCCGGCGGTTACCCCGGTCGTCTCCTCGGAAAGCTTTTTCCAGATCAACTATAAGATCGTCCAAAAACTTGGCTTGAACATTAGTGAAACTATTCTAAACCAGGCTGATGAGATTATCCGCTGAGAACTCCAGTTCGGAACAGGGTTCCTCGGGAAAGTAGTTCACTTTAAGGATGTGGTTTTGTTGTACGCCTTTGAGTTTACATCCAATAAACAGAAAAAAAAGGAAAAGATTAAAAGTCTAACCTTCACTTTGACACTGGCTTTCTTAGGGCTTAGCGCCCTTCCCCTTTTTATTACCACTAGCATAAGTATCTTGAGCAATTACCGAAACAACCGGAGTATCATTGCCGGACAGCAGTCATTGATTGCACAGGAAGCCGCCAATACTGTCAAAGGATTTATTCAGGAAAAGTTGCGTGTTCTTTCGGTCGCAGCTTATATCAGTAATTTTGAAAATTCCTCTTCGGAAGAGCGGGGCATTACGCTCAGCCGACTCCTGGGAATGGAACCATCTTTCCGGCATATTACCTTATTAAACCAACAGTTAAGAGAAGTATATTCCCTTTCCCGGACCTCCAGCCAAGCCATGACCAAACTTACAGCGGAAACCAGAGACCAAATCGGGCAGCATCTGGGCAAAGGCGAAAACTACGTGGGAGCAGTCTATATCGACGAAACCACCTTTGAACCGATGATCCTGACGGCCGTGCCCATCAAAAACGTCTTCGGTGATTTACGTGGCGCTTTAGTTACGGAAATTAACCTTAAGTTTATGTGGGATCTGGTTGCTTCCCTCCAAATCGGGGAAAAAGGGGTGGCCTATGTAGTCGACCGGAAAGGCAATTTATTGGCTTTCACCGACGTTAGCCGGGTCTTACGGGGTGAAAATCTATCCGGCCTGACCGAAGTCGCCGCATTTATAAATCAGGAGTCCCCGGTTGCAGGTCAGATCAAGGTAGCCCCTGGCATCTTTGACACTCCGGTTTTAACCAGCCATATTCCTTTGGTTGAGCCGGACTGGGCGGTGGTGGTGGAATTACCTTTAAGCGAAGCCTACGCACCGGTAACCCGGGCCATAATCTTTTCCGTCTTGATTACCCTCTGCAGTCTTGCACTGGCTGTTTTTGTGGGCCGCTACCTTGCCCGCCAGATTACCAAACCCCTGATCAAATTGCGGGATGCCACCAGAACCATCAGTGAGGGCAATTTGGACATGGAAATCGACATTACCTCAGCCGATGAAATCGGCGAACTGGCCGCCACCTTCAACCACATGGTGCAAAGCATCACCGCTTTGATCAAGAAGAATCAAGATGCCGTCAATGTCATATGGGAGCAGAGCACGCTGCTCCGGGAGAGCGCCGCCCAATCGGCGGAATCCATGTCCACGCTCGCCCTCTCGATTCAGCAGATTAGTAAAGGCGCCACCGAACAAACGGTGGAGGCGGAAAAAACAGCCACTCAAGCCAATCAACTAGCGGAAAAGATCGATTCGGTTTCCGCCAAAGCCCGGGAAATCGAGGAAATAACGCAAACCACAAGAAGTTTAACGGAGAAATCCAAAGACACGGTCTTGCTTTTACAGGAAAAAACAGGCCAAACGGATCAGATCACCCGGGAGATCACCGGGGAAATCAACAAGTTGAACCTTAGTTTGGAACAAATCCGGGGGATCACCGGCGTAATCACCAATATCACCGAACAGACGAACCTTTTGGCCCTCAACGCCTCCATCGAAGCGGCACGTGCCGGAGAAGCCGGGCGCGGGTTTGCCGTGGTCGCCACGGAGATCAACAAACTGGCCAACCAATCCCGGGAATCAGCCCGAACCATCGAACAGATCTTAAACCAGGTGGAAACTCTAATCCTCAACTCCACGGCCAACGCGGACCAAGCCCACCAAATCGTTGCGGAGCAACGCTTGGCTGTAGACTTAACCAGTAATACCTTTGATCAGATCAGTTCAACCCTGGACGCCATCATCGACCTTAATTCCCAGCTGTATAGCCTCGTCCGGCAGATCGATGAGTTTAAAACCGAAACTCTCCAGTCAATCTTCAATATCAGCTCCATCTCCGAAGAATCGGCTGCCGCTTGTGAAGAAGTTTCGGCGATTACCGAAGAACAATCGGGTTTCACCAACCAAATCAAGAATTTGGCCAGTAAACTTAATGATTTAGCCGGGGAATTAATCAAAATCAGTCAAATCTTCACCCTCTCCGGAGCCAAGAGTGATTCCTGACTGCGGAACACCTTTCTCTGAAGGAAACAGGAGCAAAAAAAAACTATAGACCGGGAAACGGTCTATAGTTTTTTTATCTTTTCAGGTTTTAACATCTGAAACGCCGAAGCTTATAAGCCTCAATCCTTTTAACAACCGCAAGTCTTTTCCAGCGGGGCGAAAAAGCCCTGGGGATGGGCGCACGCCGGACAAACTTCGGGTGCAGACGAACCCTCATGGACATAGCCGCAATTCCGGCAGATCCACTTGATGGACTCCGCCTTTTTAAAGACGGTTCCGGCTTGAATATTGGCTAATCGCTCTTTAAAGCGGCGTTCGTGGTTTTTCTCCGAAACGGCAATCGCCTCCATCGCCTTGGCGACATCTTCAAACCCTTCTTCCCGGGCGATCTTGGCATATTCCGGATACATTTTGGTCCACTCAAAATTCTCGCCCGCGGCAGCGGCTTCCAAGTTCTCGGCGGTGTTCCCTATTTTCCCGGCGGGGAAGCCGGCCTGAATCTCCACTTCACCGCCTTCCAAAAATTTAAAGAGGCGTTTGGCATGTTCTTTCTCCTGATTAGCGGTCTCCTCGAAGAGCTCCGCAATCTCCACAAACCCTTCTTTTTTGGCCTGCGAAGCATAGAAAGTATACCTGTTTCTAGCCTGCGACTCCCCGGCAAAAGCAGTGAGTATGTTCTTCTCCGTGCGGGTTCCCTTTAAGCTCATCCAATCACTCCTCCCTTTAGTAACTGATCCGAACTAAACTAGCCTCCTAAGTAAGTAGTATATTTAATTGACTTACCACTTATAACCTGGTTAGCTAATTTAGTCTAGTTCTAATTATAGCCAACCTCTCCATAATAGTCAAGCATATTCAATTTTTTATAGGTTAAAATT
The DNA here is from genome assembly GCA_012735135.1 of Bacillota bacterium. Lineage (GTDB taxonomy): Bacteria > Bacillota > UBA4882 > UBA10575 > UBA10575 > Capillibacterium. Next base: position 34,654 of record JAAYHY010000110.1, read on the forward strand.
TATTATAGTTAAACATATTTATCTAAAAAAAAGACCTGGCCGGTCTTTTCATGTCCAACTTAATCAACAAGTAATTCTCTTATTTATACAAAATAAGCGCGATAAACTCCAAAGGCCCGGGGCCGGTATTTTTAAGGCCATGTCCTTCTCCGGCGCCGGTAAAGGTCACATCCCCGGCGGTGACCGTCTTGATCACACCGTTATCGTTAAACTCGCCTTGACCGCTATAGATATAATAAGTTTCCGCCTCGTTTTCATGGATATGATAGCCGATGGAGCACCCCGGTTCTAAAGTCGAATGGGCAAAAACCCGCCCTTTGCCATACATTTCTTCGGGACCGTTTAATAAGTGGCGCATAATTACTCTCCCTTGCCCTTGAAAAAAGGATTCCTTCAATTCAACCCTTTTTTCTCCGCTTCTACGGATCATGTTTTCCCCCTCCTGCTTCAATCTTTTTGATGCTCCCAAATATTTAATGAGAACCTTTTTCGTCAAAGCGGCCGCCTTACCTTTATATCCCATTTCTCTTTTTCAATAAAATAACATTCGTGGCCAACATCCCGCATTCATTTCCCGCTTTCTCCGCCGCAGGAACTGTCCCTTCCCAGCCTTGTCTTGGCTATAGCGCTCAATCGATATCACCGGTAATTACCGTAATCGATTGCAATTTCTTGGTTTAAAAACCAAGCTATGTCGTCTCCCTTTCCACCACCGAAGAGTAGATCAGCATCTTTTTCGTGGTCGGCCGTTTTTTCAAAGCGTTAATTAAGGTTTGGGCTGAAGCGACACTTAAATCCAATAGCTTATTATCCAGGGAAGTGAGTTTAGGGTTACTAATTTCAGCGTAGAGCGAATTGTCGATACCAATAACGGAAACTTGCTGTGGAATGGCGATCTTTAGATCGGTAAGGGCACGGACCCCACTGACGGCTAATAAATCCACCGCATAAATAATCCCGTCCACCTCGGGATGCTCCTTAATAATTTGGATGGTAACCTCATATGCACCCCGGAGACTGCTTTCGCATCGGTAAATCAAAGCTTCCTTCATCAGGTCCAAATCATGGACGGCTTCCTCAAAGCCCTGTTGTTTCAGGAGGTTGCTAGGGGTGGGATAATCAATCACAATCGCCGGGTGGGATAATCAATCACAAACGCCGGGCGGAGATGCCCCTTGTCCACCAGCAATTTGACACAGTTGGCCACCCCGTTTTGCTCGTCGGCCATTACCCCATAAACATTGGGCAAATCAAGGTAACCGTTAACCATAATCACCGGCTGGCTGGGCAGATATTTGATAATGGCTTCTTTAATCGTTTCGTTTTGGAAGGAAGACCCCATGAGGACGGCCCCGTCGACCCGCCTTTGCCTTAAAATTTTCAGGTAATCGGCTTTACTCTTGTCATCGGCGCCGGAATTAAAAATGATACAACAGTAACCAAGTTTCGCCAGTTCCCGTTCGATGATGTATGCCCCCTCCGTATGATGGGGAGTGCGCAAATCATCAATCAAGATCCCAATGATTTTGGAAGCCTTAGTTACAAGGCCGCGGGCGGTTTCATTGGGAAAGTAATCATACTTTTTGAGCAACCGCTTAACTTTCTTTTGGGTTTCAATACTCACCCCGGGCCGGTTGTTAATGACCCGCGACACGGTACTAGGGGAAACGCCGGCTTCTTTCGCAATATCGTAAATAGTCATGTAATCACCTTCTTTTCCGGACAAACGGGCAGAAAAAAACGATTAATAGTTTACACGGCGTTGAGGTAGTCCAAAACCGCCTCCGCCACATTATTGCAGTGGTCCGCAATCCGTTCCAAATTCCGGATGAGCTCATTGAAAATAACCGCCGCTTTGGGGTTGCACGAACCCACACTTAAACGCTCTAAATGGTTGGTGCGGATCTCTTTTTCGATCACGTCCATCCTGGTTTCCAAATCCAAAACCTTGATCGCCAGGCCGGCATCATTCTTTGCCAACGCTGTCAACGCAGAAGTAAACATCTCCTTGGCGAGGGCAAAAACCTTTTGTAAATCCGCCAAGGCCATCTTGGAAAAGGTAATATTGCCTTCCTCCATATAAACTTCTTGTTCCCGGATGTTGGTACAATGATCGCCGATCCTTTCCAGGTCACCGGTAATATGCATTAAGTTGGCCAACAAATTGGATTGCCGCTCGGTCAAGGAATTCCGGGAAACAATTAATGATAGGTAATGGGTAATCTCGGTTTGGAGGTAATCCAAAGTGTCTTCCTGATCCTGAACCCCACTGAGATCGGCATCGGCTTCCCCGGTATTCAGATAGGTCTCAACCTCTGCCAGCATCTCCTGGGAAATTTGGCCCATCCGCAATAGTTCCTTGGTGGAAAGGTTTAAGGCAATATCGGCGTTATTCACGACATGGGAATCAAGGTAGCGGACTTTCCGCTCGCTAATCGGCTCTTCCCCGGGGATGAGACTGGTTACCAGCCTCGCCAGTAACTTAGTGAAGGGGAGCCAGATTAGGGTGTTCAGCACGTTAAAAAAGGTATGGGCATTGGCGATCTGCCGGGCGACAACCGACGCCTCGGTGATCCCCGCCGCCCAATTCGGGGCTGGAGAGATCAAGTAAACAAATTTGGTAAAGGGGCTTAGGAAAAGCAGGCAGATAACCGTCCCCAAAAGATTAAAGAGGCTATGGGAAAGGGCGGACCGCTTGGCCCCATTATTCCCGCCGATACTGGCCAAAATCGCCGTGATCGTCGTCCCGATATTACTGCCCAAAAGGATAGGAATCGCCCCGCCAAGGGGGATCAGGGCATGGACTAATCCTCCCTCCACCACCGGCTGGGAAGCCAAACTTTGGAGCACCCCAATCACGGCGCTACTACTTTGCACCACCACCGTCAGGACTAAACCCACCATCAAACCCCAAAAGGGATGGTTGCTCATCTGGGTAATTAAGTTTAAGGACCGCTCGTTGCTGGCTAAAGGCTCCAAGACATCCGACATGGTATTAATCCCGATAAAGAGCAGACCGAAGCCGAAAATCACCTGTCCCAGGTGTTTTGCATATTTCCGCTTCCCAAAAAAATAAAAGGCAAAACCGAGACCGGCCAGGAGATAGGCATAATCCCCAAGTTTAAAAGCGATCAATTGGGCGGTAACCGTAGTCCCGATATTCGCCCCCATGATCACTCCAATCGCCTGCTGCAGGTTCATTAAGCCGGCGTTGACAAAGCCAATCACCATCACCGTCGTGGCGCTGCTACTCTGAATAATCGTGGTGACCACGGCGCCGACCAACACTCCGATGAGAGGGTTTCGCGTAACCGCCTCAAGAATCTTCCGGAGCCGCTCACCGGCGACTTTCTTCAAACCCTCGCTCATCAGGTTCATACCGTAGATAAATATGGCTAAGCCTCCGACCACCCCAAAGATCAATTCCCGCATCGCAGAACCCCCATCATGGATCTATTTCTCTTTTGCCCCGAGCGTTCAGACCGAAATCGGAAGAAACCCTCCCGGCTAAAAACGGGATCAATCCCCGGCGGCCATCCGCGCCGCCAATTCCTGCATAATCTTCACACTGGCGCTGGCCCCGATCCGGTTGGCCCCGGCCTCGATCATCGCCTCCGCAGTCGCTAAATCGCGAATCCCGCCTGCCGCTTTGACGCCCAGTTCCCCGCCGACCACCTGACGCATCAACACCACATCTTCCGTTGTCGCACCGGCCTTCCCAAAACCGGTCGAAGTTTTGACAAAATCCGCCCCGGCGTACCGCGCAAGCAGACAGGCTTTAATCTTCTCCTCCGTATTTAAGTAGCAAGTCTCGATAATCACCTTGGTCAACGCTTGACAGGAAGCAGCCTCCACCACGGCTTTGATCTCCTGGTAGACCAGGTTATAAAAACCGGACTTCAACGCGCCAAGATTAATTACCATATCAACTTCGGTGGCGCCGCTCGCCACCGCCTCTTTCGTCTCCTCGGCTTTGACCTTGTAGGTAGTGGCGCCTAAGGGAAAACCCACCACCGTACAGACTTTCACCGGCCCCCCGCCAAGGAGACGCGCCGCCAAATGAACATAGGCCGGATTAACGCAAACAGAAGCGAACCCGTACTCCTTGGCTTCGAAACATAAACGTTCAATCTCATTATAGGTGGCATCGGGTTTTAATAAAGTATGGTCGATTAATCCAGCCAAATCAGCAGCGACATTTATCTTCGGCTCCGGCGTATTGCGCGGCGGGCAGTTTGCGGTTTGGAACCCTTCTTCGCCCAATTCAACCGTCAGCTCCCTGGTAATCTTGGCAATTAACTCCTCCCTCTCCACAGTAACCCCTCCCTCTGCTTCTTTTTTCGCGGTAACGGCGATGAATTCTTGATCCGCCGCCCGGTCCCCTCACCTCGTCGCCCGCGGGCATGATAATGATAATCTTGGGCATACTTACCCGGAAAATTCACCTTACTTTAGCTCTGCAGCGATCACCCGGGCAATCTCTTGGCCGATGGTCTGCAGTACTTCCCGGTCGGGCCCTTCCACCATCACCCGGATCAACGGTTCCGTCCCCGAAGCCCGGACAAAGATCCGGCCATTCGAACCCAATAACTGCCTGTACTTGGCAATTACCTCCTGGATCCGCTTGTTTTCTTCCCAACCTTCCTTCTGCTCAACCCGGACATTCTCCAAAACCTGGGGAAATTTCCGGATCTTCTTCTTTAACACCGACAAAGGTTGCCCCGCCCGGAGGAAAGCCGTCATCAACTGTAGAGAAGTAAGAATCCCATCCCCGGTGCTGTTGTGTTCCAGGAAGATCACGTGACCCGATTGTTCCCCGCCTAAAACCAGACCTTTTTCACGCATGGCGGCCAACACCTTCCGGTCTCCGTTCTCCGTAATTACCACTTGGCCACCGGCTTCTTGAAAGGACTCAATCAAGCCCAGGTTGCTATAGACGGTAACGGCAATGGTGTTATGGGGCAAACGGCCGTCGGCCATCAATTGCAGACCACAAATCCCCATGATCTCGTCACCATTGACCACTTCGCCCTTTTCATCAACGGCGATGACGCGGTCGCCGTCCCCATCGTAGGCAAAACCGATTTGGGCTCCCTGGCGGACCACCGCCTCCTGGAGAATCGCGGGGTAGGTCGAGCCGCACCGGACATTAATCCGGGATCCGTCCTCCTGATCATGCAGGGAGATTACGTTCGCGCCCAATTCCGTAAAGACACGGGGCGCCACCCGGTAAGTCGCCCCAAACGCGCAATCCAAGACCACCGTTGTCCCGGCGAAACTTCGCCCGGCCGTGGTCACTAAAAACTTAATATACTCATTGTCCGCCTTTTCCCGGCGTAAAACCCGGCCTACCTCCAAACCGACCGGACGCGCCACTTCCTCGCTTTGGAGATAACTTTCAATCTCATCCTCAACTTCATCAGTGAGTTTATACCCCTCGGCGTCAAAAAACTTGATCCCGTTATCGGCGACCGGGTTATGGGAGGCGGAGATCATCGCCCCGGCCGCCGCCTTCAGGTTACGAATTAAATAAGCCACCCCGGGGGTGGGCACCACCCCCACGAGTTCGGCCTGGACCCCGGTGGAAGTAATCCCGGCGACCAGCGCCGCTTCGAGCATCTCTCCGGAAACGCGGGTATCCCGTCCCACGATGATCCGGCCATTCCCGGCGGCCGCTCCCCTTTTCCCCACTAAGACATGGGCGCCGGCCCTGCCCAGTTGAAAAGCAAGTTCCGGCGTTAGTTCCTGGTTGGCGACGCCACGTACGCCGTCGGTCCCAAATAATCGCCCCATTTTGCTCCTCCCTCTTGTTCAGAATCGGTTTTCCAATTCTCCACATAGAAGATACTTCGATCCTTGTCGACTCACCCGGCTTTAAATTTCCATCTTGCAGGATGCTGGTCGCCTTACTCAGCTCTAATTTACTTCACTTAGTGAAAATGATACGCGAGCGGCTTGATAGCCCTCGTAAGCGACGATTTAATCCTGCTGCAACTGCGCGAGTATCTTTTGGCCAAAAGCTTCGGCCGCCTCCGGTCCGTTACCGGTAATAATCCGGCCGTCCCTTTCCACCCTTTGGGCCGTATAGATGGCGCCAGCCTTCGTTAATTCCGGAATGCCATCGGGAAAGACGGTCGCCCGTTTCCCGCGCAAAAGGCCGGCCCGGGCTAAGATCACCGGAGCAATACAGATCGCCGCCACTACTTTTCCCGCCTCCGCAAAACCCCGGGCCAAAGCATGGGCCGTTTCATCGTCAAAATACTGGGCGGCGCCGCCACCTCCGACAAAGACCAGGGCGTCATAATCTTCGGCTTTGAGCTGGGAGACCAATAGGTCCGGCTGAACTTTGAGGCCCAGCTTGCCTACGGCTTCCCCGGTCGTCGTGGAAGCGGTCACCACTTCCACCCCCGCTTGGGAGAGAATCTCCTTTGGCTTCAAATACTCTTCATCCCGGAAGATCTGTTCGGCAATGACCAAGACCGCTTTTTTCATCCGCTCTTCCCTCCTTCCTGCCGGCCACGGAACCGATCATCCATTTTAACCTTTCCGTAGCACTGTAATCGCCTGCTGTAAACGGTTGATCACCTTTTCCTTGCCCAGCGCAGCCAAAAGCTCAAATAAGCCCGGGGTGGCTGTTTGCCCGGTCACCGCCACCCGGACCGGCATAAAGAGTTGCCCCGGTTTTAACGCCAACCGTTCGGCCAACGCCCGGAGAATCTGTTCCAGATGCTCCTCCCCAAAATCGGTGACCGGGGTTATCGCTTTTATGACCTCATCTAAAATAACAGCCGTTTCTTCCGCCGTTCCTTTCTTGCCAATCAGGAGGGCCGGTTCCGGCGGCTCGATTTCATCCCGTAAAAAGTACCCCACCGCCTGGGAGATTTCGGATAAAAGCTTAATCCGCTCTTGAACCAGGGGCATCAAACGGACCAAATAGGCAAATTGCTCCGGCGGACATGGGTCCGGCAGTAAGCCGTCCCGCTGTAAAAACGGGAGACACCGGCCGGCCAGTTCCTCAGGGGACAACCGGCGAATATAAATCCCATTGTACCAATCGAGTTTATCCAGGGAAAAACTCACCGGTGACGTGCTGATCCGTTCCACCGAAAAAGCCTCCACCGCTTCGTCCAAGGTAAAAAGCTCCTGATCGTTCGCCGGATGCCAGCCTAAAAGCAGCAAGAAGTTGACCAAGGCCTCGGGAAGATACCCTTTCTCTCTAAACTCGCGGACTCCGGTGGCCCCATGACGCTTACTCAGTTTCCCCTTCCCGTCGGGGGAGAGAAAAATGGGAAGATGGACAAAGGCCGGCGGTTCCCAGCCCAAGGCCTCGTAAAGCAGGAAATGCCGGGGTAAACTGATGATCCATTCCTCGCCCCGGATCACATGGGAGATCCCCATTAAATGATCATCGACCACACTAGCCAGATGGTACGTGGGAAAGCCATCCGACTTTAAGATCACAAAATCATCCAAGGTCGCATAGTCAAAGACCATCTCTCCGCGCAACTCATCCCGGACTTGGATCTTGCCGGCCAGGGGGACTTTAAAACGGACTACATATTTTTCCCCGGCCGCCAGGTGTTTTTCCACCTCTTCCGCTGTCAGCGCCCGGCAATGCCGGTCGTAACCGGAGGGCTGATTGGCCGCTTCCTGCCTTTTCCGCATCTCTTCCAGACGTTCGGGAGTACAGAAGCAATAGTATGCTTTCCCCGCCCGCACCAAATCTTCGGCGTACTTTTGGTAGAGCTCCAGCCGTTCCGACTGAAAATAGGGGCCGGCCGCTCCGCCGGCGTCCGGACCCTCATCCCATGGGAGGCCCAGCCACCGCAGACTGCTCTTGATATCCTCCACCGCGTCGGGGACAAACCGGTTCCGGTCGGTATCCTCAATCCGCAAGATAAACTGGCCGCCACTTTTTCGCGCCAGTAGCCAATCGTAGAGCGCCGTGCGGGCCCCGCCGATATGTAAATAACCGGTCGGACTGGGGGCAAACCTCACTCTTATTCCATTCTTGTTCAAAATTAAACACCTCTCGTTGCTAACATTCCGTCGATCTCCCCGTTCCGGTCATCACCGAGGGAATCGCCGGTTTACTAAATTTTCCCTTAATCGTGCTGAGAAGGCCCTTTCGGCTCTTCTAAAATAGATAGTTTTCGTTCCGTCACCAAAAAAATCCTGCAGACCAAATAAATTAGAGCCGCCCGGAAACGGGCGGCTATCCTTTCTAATCAAGGGGGGTTAACCCCAGACTAATCTTGACTGCCTCATCAACCTTTGCCATCAGTTCTTCGTTCAGTTCGCCGATTTTCTCCGTTAATCGCTTCTTATCGATCGTGCGGATTTGCTCACAAAGAATCACCGAGTTCCGGTCCAAATGGGTATAATCTTTCTTAATCTCCACGTGGGTTGGGAGTTTGGCCCGTTTGATCTTGGACGTTATTGCCGCCACAATTGTCGTCGGACTGTAGGTATTACCGATATTGTTTTGGAGAATGATGACCGGTCGTAACCCTCCCTGTTCCGAACCGACCACCGGATTGAGGTTGGCAAAGAAAAGGTCTCCACGCTTGACAATCAATAATCCTCACCCACCGCCAGGGTATCCAGATAATGATCGATCTCTTCCAGATCCTGGCCAAGGCCTTCTTCAGCCAGTTCTAAATTGAGCGGGCCCATCTTTTGGTATCCGACAGCCATTTTCTCCCTCTCCTCGGCGCGTCTTTTCTCCTCCAGCAAATGTTGCATCGCGGCCCGGATAAAAGCACTGCGGCTGCTATATTCTTGGTCCGCTACCCGATCCACCTCTTCCAGCAGACTTTCGGGAAGAAGAACTACCACCCGACGGTTAATCATCATACGCACCCCCAGGTTATTCTCCCGTTATATTATATACTTTTCGCCCAAATCCAGTCGAATTTTGACCTGTCTTCTTTAACCTGGCGAAATCTGCTGCAAAGAAGTGAAATTTTGGTCCGTATCCTGTAATAAATGGGTTAAAGCGACATGGTTTCCGGAGAATCCTTCCCTTACTGATTCGCGGCAAAAAAGCCGTTTCCTGCTACTTTGTCTTTGGTAGTCGCTGGAAAAGAAAGTTCCGGCCCGGCCAGCCCTGCAGTCCTTCCACAATGACCAGCACTGAACCGGAATCCAGGCTGACTTCCGCCGGTCCCGTCAAAAATTCATTATGGACGCCACGGGTCGAACCCAACTCCAGGAAGGCCTGGTCCAAAAGATACTTCGCATTACGGATCCGGACGCCGGTTGCGGCCGCCGGAAAAGGCAAAAGCGAAAAGTGGCCGCCGGGAAAGGGGAATATTCTTATTGTTTCCTCCGCCGTTAATAAGGTTACGGCTTGTTCAGCGCCAATTAACACCAGTTGGTGGCCTTGTCGTCTCCGGATGTATAATAAGGACAGATTGGCCATGGTATGGTCCAAGCGTCCTCCCAACGCCCCGAAGACCACCAATTGGCCATAACCCTTGGCGCATAAATAATCAAGGGCAATTTCCAGGTCGGTCCAGTCCTTTTCCGCCGGGTAAGCCAGCAGCTCAACCCCTTTCTCTACTAAAGCCGCCCGGTAGGCCGGAGGGAGGGAATCAAAATCCCCCACTAAAACTTGGGGCTGATAACCTAAATCCACCAACGGTTGACCGCCTCCGTCCACCGCCACTAAAAGGCCATAGCCTGCCATGAGTTCCGTCCGGAGCATTCCTTCGTGCAAAGGTCCGCCCCCAACTAAAATTGCGCGTTTACCCTTGTCGACCATAGTTCCCTCTGCTTTCTTGGGCAGTCGCTCGCACCGGCTATAAATTGTATGGAGGGGATAAACCAAAGCCGGGTGAGTCAACCAACACCAATGGCATTTTCTGTTTAAAACAAAAGACACGACCGGAAAAGTCGTGTCTGTCCCTGGGTTTGCCCTTTAACGTTTGGAGAATTGGGGGGCTTTTCTTGCTTTTTTCAAGCCGTATTTCCGCCGTTCCTTCACCCGCGGATCCCTGGTTAAGAACCCGGCGCGCTTTAACGGGATTCTATACTCGGTATCAACTTTCAGTAAAGCACGGGCAATACCATGACGCACCGCGCCGGCCTGTCCACTAATGCCTCCACCGTGAACCGAGGCAATTACATCATATTTACCGACGGTCCCCGTCTGTTCAAATGGTTGTTGCACCAACACTTCCAAGACTTTACGCCCAAAATAACTGGCGGGATCCCGTTTGTTGATCAGAATTTTTCCTTCCCCGGGGACCAGCCAAACCTTAGCAACGGCTGTTTTCCGCCGGCCGGTACCATAGTATCTCAGTTGCTCCCCATTTTTTGCACTAGGCAAGGTTCGTTACCTCCCTTCGACTCAACCCTTAATCTCCAACGGCTCGGGTTTCTGAGCCGCGTGGGGATGTTCCGGTCCACGATACACTTTTAACTTTTTAATCTGGGCCCGTCCTAACCGGTTATGGGGGATCATCCCGTAGATGGCCTTTTTCACCACAAACTCCGGCTTTTTATTCATCAAATCCGCATAGGACGTCACCTTCAGCCCACCCGGGTACATGGAATGGGTATAGTACTTCTTTTGTTGCCTTTTCTTACCGGTCAGAACCACCTGATCCGCATTGACGACAATCACATGATCGCCACAGTCTACATTGGGGGTGTAATCGGGGCGGTGTTTTCCCCGGAGAATCCCCGCAACTACACTGGCCAATCTTCCTAAGGTTTGACCTTTGGCATCAACCACATACCATTTTCTCTCTCTCTGATTTGGCTTGGCCAGATAGGTTCGCAACATCAAAACCTCCCTTACAACGAGGTATTAATAACCATCGACTCGGGGCTCGTGGAGTCTTAGGTAAGATTAACCTCAATTCATGAACTTCTTAATTATACCAAGAAGATGGGCTTCGGTCAAGAGCATGGCTTTATAATAGTTTTCCATAAAATGATTTTTGGCGCTAAATAATTCTTGACAGGAGAAGACAAGGTTTACTATAATTAGAAAAACACATACCATCAGGTGGAGGAAAAATGGACCCTCTTGAACATTCCGAACCAATCAGCGGCGATTATATCGTGGTCCGCGCCCTGGAGGACGGTGTAACCATTATTGGTTTAACCCGGGGCCGGGATACCAAATTTCACCACTCCGAAAAATTGGACCGGGGTGAAGTTATGATCGTTCAGTTTACCCAACATACCGCCGCGATGAAAATCAGAGGCCGGGCTGAAGTCTATTCCAAACATGGGGTCATTATCTCCGGTCACGAATAGATCATGATTCCGGACCGGCAGGAGAAGACAACTGTGTTCCGTTGGGATTAGGCGAGCGGGTTGGTAAAACGCTCCCTTTTAAGTGGCCGGAGCACACTATTCGGCACCGGCCGGGTAAAACCGGAAAATAGTAAGCGGTCGTCCCTGTGATGGGCGGCCCGCATCGAGAACGAGCGTATTTGCGAACTAGAGCAGAGATTAGCAGAGCAGAGTTGAGTTTAGTAGAGACGAGCTGAGAGGTCATGGTTCCTTTTTATCGATCGATAAGACCATGCTCTTAGGAGTCATGGTCTTTTTTTATCCCAAAATGAAGGAGGAGCTGAGATGAGCGGAGATCAGTTTGGGCATAGGAAAGCACAACCCCCTGCCGCAGGCGGTCTTGTTCACCGTAATAAGGCTGGGGGTTGGAGAGGGGGAATTAAACCATGATTGCCCCGGGGTTAGATACGTACCGGCGATTGTCGGAAGCCGGCTACCGGTATATCCCCCTTTATGCCGAAGAACTAAATGATACGGAGACCCCGGTGACGATCTTTGCCAAATTAACCAAAGGGAAAGGCCGGTTTTTGCTGGAAAGCGTCGAGCGGGGCAACCAGATCGGCCGTTACTCATTTATTGGTTGGCAACCGTTCCTTACCTTCACCGCCACCGGTGAAGAGCTAACTTTATCGAGGCAAGAGGGTTCCACCATTCTTTACGGCGAACCGCTGGCCACGATAAAAAAGGAACTGGATTCCCTAAGGGTTGCCCCCTTGCCGGAACTGAACCCCTTTCCTGGCGGCGCCGCCGGCTATATCGGTTACGACTACGTACGGCAGATCGAAAAACTCCCCATCCAAACCCGGCCGGTAACCGGTTTGCCCGATCTTTCCCTGGTTGTCCCCAGTTATTTGGTCCGGCTGGACCATGTCACCCATAAAATAACCACCATTGTCTTGAGCCGGGCGGATCCGGAGGATATCGATGGTTCATACCGGAGAACGGTCCAGGAATTGAGCGCCCTGCGCGACAAATTTAAGCGGAAACAGCAGCTTCCGCCTCTCCCCAACACAGAAAAGGAGGATAAAGCGCCCGCCTGGAGCGCCACCCTCTCCAAAAGTCAGTTTATGGGCTTGGTCCAACAGATCAAAGAGTATATCCGTGCCGGTGAAGTCCGCCAGGTGGTTCTCTCCCACCGGATCCGGCAAGCCTACTCCGAAGACCCCTTCTTCTTCTACCGGGTCCTAAGGACGGTCAACCCCTCCCCCTACCTGTTCTACTTTGATTTTGGCGACCACCAACTGGCCGGTTCTTCGCCGGAAATGATGGTCCGTTTAACGGACGGTCGCGTTACTTTAAAACCAATCGCCGGGACCAGACGCCGGGGGTGTTCGGCCGAAGAGGATGAGCGGCTCCGTCAGGAACTTTTAAACGACGGGAAAGAACGGGCAGAACACCTGATGCTCGTCGATTCAGGCCGGGAAGAGCTGGACCGGGTCTGCCGGCCGGGGAGCGTCCAGGTGACAAATTTGATGAATGTTGAGTCTTACTCCCATGTCATCCATCTCGTCTCCACCCTTCAGGGGGAATTGCTTCCCGTTTATTCCGGTTTTGATCTGCTCCGGGCCGTCTTCCCGGCCGGGACCCTTTCCGGGGCGCCGAAACGGCGGGCGCTGGAGATCATCGAAGCGCTGGAACCGACCCGGCGGGAGTTTTATGGCGGCTGTGTCGGTTACTTTGGGTTCAATGGCAATCTTGATACCTGTATAACCATCCGGACGGCCTTGTTCCACGCCAACCAAGTTCACCTCCAAGTCGGGGCGGGAATTGTGGCTGATTCGGACCCGGAGAAAGAATACGCCGAAACGATGAATAAAGCCGCCGCGCTCTTAACCGCCTTGACCCAAGCCGGCGGCGAGAAACGATAAACTGTATTTTTGGGTATAAGCCAAAAGCTGAGAGGAGATGAGCAGAGTGATTAAGGAGAGCTTAGCAAAGCTCGCCCACGGCGAGCACCTGAGCGAAAAGGAGATGATCGAGACCACCACCGCCATCATGGAAGGCCGGGCTTCGCCGGCCCAGATCGGCAGCTTTTTGACGGCCTTACGTTTAAAAGGGGAAACCGTCGAAGAGATCACCGGCGCCGCCCGGGTCATGCGGGAAAAAGCGGTCAAGATCGATTTTAAGGCCCCCACGGTGATCGATACTTGCGGTACCGGCGGGGACGGGGCCCAGACATTTAATATCTCAACTACCGTTGCTTTTATTGTTGCCGCCGCCGGCATTCCCGTCGCCAAACACGGCAACCGGGCCATCTCCAGCCGGTGCGGAAGCGCGGATGTCCTGGAGGCCTTGGGGATCAACGTGGATCTGCCCCCGGAGAAAGTCGTCGTCTGTCTCAAAGAAGCGGGGATCGGGTTTTTATTTGCGCCCCGTTTTCACCAAGCGATGAAGCATGCGGCCGGCCCCCGGAAAGAACTGGGCTTCCGGACCGTCTTCAATTTGCTGGGACCGCTGACCAACCCGGCTGCCGCCAATTGCCAATTGGTCGGGGTTTTTCTGCCCCAACTGACCGAAGTGGTCGCCCGGGTGTTAGACCGGCTCGGCGTCGAACGGGCCGTCGTGGTCCACGGCGGCGGCCTGGACGAATTAGCACTGGAGGGTGAGAATAAAATCAGCATTTTAAAACAGGGCCGGATTACGACCTTTAGCTTTCAGGCGGTAGATCTGAATCTCAGCCCCGCTCCGAAAGCGGCCTTGGCCGGTGGCGGTCCGGAGGAGAATGCCCGGATTACCCTTGATCTTTTACGGGGCAACGAAAAAGGTCCCAAACTCGCCGTTGTATTGCTCAATGCCGCCGCTGCCCTGCTCGCCGCCGATGTGGTCACCAGTTTAAAAGAGGGGATTGCCCTCGCCCGCCAACTGGTGGCCGACGGGAAAGCCTATGCCAAGTTGGAACATTTCCGCCAAGTGGTGGGGTGAGGCATGATGTTTTTAGAACGGATTTTGCAAGCTAAAGCCAGGGAAGTCATGGCGAAAAAAGCCAAAATCCCCTTCGCCGAATTAGCCCGGGGATTGACGGACATCCCCGCACCCAGGCCCTTCCGGCCAAGCCTGACCGGAGAGGGGATTAAGCTGATTGCCGAGATCAAACGGGCTTCTCCCTCCAAAGGAATCCTCTGCCCCGATTTTCAGCCGTTAAAATTAGCCCGGATCTATGAAGCTTCGGAGGCGGCCGCCCTTTCCGTCTTGACGGAGGAGAAATTTTTTCAAGGGTCCCTCGCTTATTTAACACTGATTAAAAAGGGGACCCAAAGGCTTCCGGTCCTGCTGAAAGATTTTATCATCGACCCGTACCAAATCTTGGAGGCCAGGGTTTGCGGGGCCGATGCGGTGCTTTTGATTTGCGCCGCCCTGTCCCGGGCGCAACTGGCCACCTATATTAAAGAGGCAATGGCTTTGGGGATGGATGCCCTGGTGGAAGTCCACAATCAGGCGGAATTGGCGGACGCTTTGGCGGCAGGGGCCGAAATCATTGGGATCAACAACCGGGACTTGACCACTTTCCAAGTCGATCTGGAGACCACCTTCCGTTTGCTGGAAGCAATCCCCAAAGATAAGATTGTCGTCGCGGAGAGCGGTATCAAAGATCGGCGGCAGCTTCAGCGTCTGGCCCAAGCAGGGGTAAATGCGGCCCTCATCGGGGAAGCCCTGGTCACTGCCGCCGATCCCGGCTCCAAGCTTCGTGAATTACGGGGGGAAGAAAATGATTCCGGTTAAAATCTGCGGGATTACCAACTGGCCCGATGCTCTATACTGCCAAAAGATGGGTGTCTCCGCCCTCGGCTTCGTTTTTGCCCCTTCGCCACGGCAAGTCACCATCGAACAGGTTTACCCGATTACCCGCAGGCTCTCCCCGTTCCTCATAAAAGTCGGGGTCTTTGTGGATGAAGCGCCCGACCGCATTCGGGAGATCATGCAGGATTGCCGCCTGGATCTGGCCCAGTTACATGGGGCGGAAACCCCCGATGTTTGTGAGTTCTTGGCCGGCCGGGTGATTAAGGCTTTCCGCGCCGGCCGCGACCATCCGGACCCAAGCTGGAAAGGCGCGCCCCTACGGGGGATCCTGCTCGACACTTACGTACCCGGTGTCTACGGCGGAACCGGCCAAACCTTCGACTGGTCCCTGGTGGCCTCCTATCGGCAGCTGGGCTTCCCCCTAATCTTAGCCGGCGGCTTAAACCCGGACAATATCGGCACGGCCCTGCAAACCGTCCGTCCCGACGGGATTGATTTGTCCAGTGGGGTGGAAGCGCGGCCCGGGATCAAGGACCCGGTAAAAATCGCCAAGTTATTAACGGCACTTAAAAGACGGTAACATGCCTACCTTAGCCCTTCTTTACCCGGCCGGTACGTATACTCTTCTCCGCAGGCCTTATCTTTCTTAGCCATGGATTCTTCATCACAGCCCAAGGAGGTGTTTGCCATCACAACCTTTCAAGAATGGTATTTTGGTGTTTATGGCGGCCGTTATGTGCCGGAGACGCTCATGGCCGCTTTGGACGAATTAACCGCGGCTTACCATAAATACGCCCGGACCCCGGAATTCCAGGAAGAGTTGGTTCAGCTTTACCAGACCTATGCGGGACGGCCTACCCCCTTGTACTACGCCGAACGTTTCAGCCGGGAGTTAGGGAAGGGCAAAATCTACCTTAAGCGGGAAGATCTGAACCATACCGGAGCCCATAAGATCAACAACGCTTTAGGCCAAATTCTGCTGGCCCAACGGATGGGTAAGCGCCGGATCATCGCCGAGACCGGCGCCGGGCAACACGGTGTCGCCACGGCGACCGTCGCCGCCAAATTCGGTTTGGAATGCGTGGTTTATATGGGTAAAGTTGATATGGACCGGCAAGCCTTGAACGTCTTCCGGATGAAACTCCTCGGCGCCGAGGTCCGGCCGGTAACCTCCGGGAGCGCGACTTTGAAGGATGCGACCAATGAAGCGATCCGGGACTGGGTGACCAATGTGGACGATACCTATTATCTCATCGGCTCTGTGGTCGGACCCCATCCTTATCCGGCCATTGTCCGGGATTTTCAAGCGGTGATCGGCCGGGAGACCAAAGCCCAATTACAAGCATTGGAAGGCCGGCTTCCCGACTATGTGGTAGCCTGTGTGGGCGGGGGAAGCAATGCCCTTGGGATCTTTACCGCCTTTCTCGCTGAACCCGGCGTTAAATTGGTGGGTGTAGAGGCCGCCGGCAAGGGCCTGTCCACAGAGGAACACGCCGCCGCCCTCTCCAAAGGAAAACCCGGAATCCTCCACGGGGCGAAAAGCTACTTACTTTCTGACTCCGATGGCCAAGTGCGAGAGGCCTATTCCATCTCAGCCGGGCTGGATTACCCGGGAGTGGGTCCGGAACATAGTTACTTAAAAGACAGCGGACGGGTGGAATACCAGGCCGTAAGTGACCATGAGGCCCTCACGGCTTTTTCCTATTTGACCCAGACGGAAGGGATTATCCCCGCTTTGGAGAGCGCCCACGCGGTGGCCGCAGGAATGAAACTAGCCCGCCAACTGGCCCCGGATGAAATTATGGTCATTAACCTTTCCGGGCGGGGCGACAAGGATATCCCCACGGTCGCCCGGGTTATGGGGGTGAATTTATGAACCGGGTGGCAGAGCGTTTTCAAGAACTAAAGCGAGCCGGCCGCAAGGCCTTTATCCCTTACATCATGGGCGGTGATCCGGATTTACCGCGTTTACCACGGATTCTGGAGAGCTTAGCCGCTACGGGGGTGGACTTAATCGAGGTCGGCGTCCCCTTCTCCGACCCCTTGGCCGACGGGCCGGTCATCCAGGCGGCCGGACAGCGGGCCCTCCGGCATGGTTGCACCCTGACTAAACTTTTGACCGCGCTCAAACCGGTGGCCTCCTCCCTGCCGGTCCCCTTGCTCTTGATGATCTACTATAACCAGATCTTCCAGCGGGGAACGGCGCGCTTCCTGGAGGAAGTCAAAGCAGCCGGCGGCGCCGGGTTGATCATCCCCGATTTACCGCCGGAGGCCGCCGGCGAACTAAGCCGCTTAGCCGCGGATTTTGAGATCAGCCTTAATTTTCTCGTCGCCCCTACCAGCCAAGCGGAACGGATCCGGATGGTGGCCACAGCCAGCACCGGCTTTGTCTATACGGTTTCCGTGAAAGGGGTAACCGGCGCCCGCGAACAATTGCCGCCGGAGTTGCCGGCTTTTGTCCAACGGGTTAAAACCCTTAGTCCCCGTCCGGTTGCCGTCGGGTTCGGGATCGCCACCCCCGACCAGGCCAGGATGGTCTCCCGGCTCGCCGACGGCGTCGTGGTCGGCAGCGCCATCGTTCAGGCGATCGCTGAGGATACGGAGCTGAAGAAAATGGCTTCCCTTGTCAAAGCATTGCGGGAAGCCATTTAAGGAAATATTTACAGAAAGCATTTGGACGCAATATTCGTAGCAATTATACGGAGGAAACATTGGAAGGAAATATGCGAAGGTAATACCTGGATAAATCCTTGGCGGGAAAAGCCGAAGCATAATTGGGCGGATAAAATCACCTAGTACTCGACGGCCATCAACGTGAGGCCGTGCGGCGGCGCGGTCGGTCCGGCCGCCTGCCGGTCGCCCTTTGTTAAGATGGTCCGGACCAAACCGGGGTCCGCTTTGCCCTCCCCGATCAAGAGTAAAGTGCCAACGATATTCCGGACCATCTTATATAAAAAACCATTTCCGGTCAGGGTAAAGCAGATTTCTTCCCCCTCTTCCGTTACTTCCACCCGGTCAAGCCGGCGCACCGTGGTCGCCACCGACGACCCGGCGGCGGAAAATCCCTTAAAATCATGTTCGCCGACTAAAAAGGCGGACGCGGCCCGGATCGGCTCCACCCGGAGCGGCCGGGGATAATGGTAGGAAAAACGCCGGAGAAAGGGGTCCGGCCATTGGCGGCGGGAAACTATATATTGATAGGTTTTCGTCTTCGCCCCGAAGCGGGCATGAAAGGAGAGGGGAACTTCTTCCGCCTGCCAGACAATGAGATCCGGCGGCAAACAGGAGTTCAGCGCGGTCGGCCAACGGCTGATCGGAATCGGTGATCCGGTGGTGAAATTCACCACTTGTCCCTTGGCATGGACACCGGCATCGGTCCGGCCGGCAGCAATCAGTTTCGGCGCCGTGCCGGTCAGTCGCTGTATGGCCTTTTCCAATTCGCCCTGGACCGTCCGTTCTCCCTTTCCTTGACGTTGGTAACCGGAGAACTCCGTCCCCTCATAGGCAATGGTTAATTTGACGTTGACCAGTTTCCCCGCCTCCTCCCTGGAAGATGCCTTGATGCTTGTCGACTCACCCGCCTTTATTTTTAAATCCCCACCCAAAAGGAAGCCGCCCGCTTTCACCCAAGCCGGGCGTTAGCATACCCGCAAAAATTCACTGGAGCAAGAAAAGACCATTCGGCCCCCAAGACGCGGGCAACTTCTATCCGATCATCCCTTTTCCCCACCAAAGAAGGGAAAAAAGCAAAATCAAGAGGGAACAAAGGGTATCTTTTCGCCCCCAGACCAACGCATAAAGTGACCCCCGGGGTTCACCCGGCACATAGCCCCTGGCCTCCATCGCCTGGGCAATCTCCAGAGCGCGCCGGAGCGCAGAAATGAACAACGGAATCACCATCGAGAGCAAGCCCCTGATCTTCCGCGTCCATTTAGTCTGGAAGGTTACCCCCCGGGCTTGTTGAGCCAGCATAATTTCGCCTGCTTCCTCCAGCAGCAAGGGGAAGAAAGAAAGCGCCAGCCCAAGGGCCATCGCGATCTCACCGACCGGGAGGAAACGCCGGAAAGGCCAGAGGGTGAGTTCCACCCCTTTAATCAGGGTTAAGGCTTCCGTGACTCCCAACAGCCAAGAACTGAGCATGAGGAGGTTCAAAATCCGTCCAAAGTAGAGAAAAGCCCCGGCTACGGTCCCGGTCACCAGATTCAACAGAAAAGTTAAGCCCAGAAGCCAGCGGAAGGCCACAATCACTTGCCAGCCCCGTTTGAGCGGCAGGTGGGCGGAGACAAGCAAAAGAAGGTTGAAGGTGAGAAGGAAGAGTTGTCCAGGCAGAGTATTTTCGGTTAAGATCAGTGTCGCCCCGATGATCATTACACCCAACTTTAAGCGGGGATCCCGGAGATGCCAGTAGGAAACGGCCGGGTAGTAACCGATTCCCTTCATCGATCTCCTCCTTCCTGCTTCCTTCCCAGGTAAAAACGGGATAATTCAGCCCAAGCCTCCTCTATCGTCTCCTGGGCCGCCTCCACCGGCGCGCCGGCCGCCTGTAAGCGGCAGAGGAGGGAGAGGAGAAAGGGTAACTCCAGGCTCAGTGCCTCCAGAGCCGGTCCCTGATGGGTTAGGCCCCCCCAGGTTGTATCCGCCGTCAGTTTTCCGTCGTTCAAAACAAGAACCCGCCGGGTAAGGGAGAAAAGAAAGTCGGGATCATGGGAAGCCACCAGAAGACCGAGGCCGGTTTCGGCCTTGATCTTCCGTAAGGTTTCAACCAAAGCGGCTTGGCCCGGTCCATCCAGACCAATGGTGGGCTCGTCCAAAAGTAAAAAGCGGGGTTTCATCGCCAGGGACGCCGCCAGGGCGACCCGTCTTTGCTCCCCACCGGATAACTGAAATGGCGAAACCGTCCATCGCTCCTCTTTTAGGCCGACGGCGGTTAAAGCCCAAGTTACCCGGGCGGCCACTTCCGCCGGATCCAGGTCCAGGTTTTCCGGCCCGAAGGCCACTTCTTCCCGGACAGTGGCGGCAAAAAACCCCCGTTGGGGTTCTTGGATGGCAAGGACCACCGGGCCTTTCCGGCCCTCCACTGTAACCCGGCCGGAGGTTGGTTTGACCAGACCGGCCAGGACCCGGAGAAGGGTTGATTTACCAGACCCGACCGGTCCGATTAGCGCCACGGCTTCCCCCGACCTTACCCGGAAACTGACGCCATTTAGGGCTTGGATCTTTGCTTCCCCGTCCCGGGAGTAGACCATCGTAAGCTCGTTTACTTTTATCTCCATAACACCGACACCAATTCATCCAAGTTCGTGACCGCCGTCGCTTTCAGCCCCAGCCGGTAAGCGGCTTCCGTCGCCGGCGGGAGAGTGATTCCCCAGGCCCGCGCCTGCTCCGCCATGGTAAGCAAGCCGGCCGGCGGACCGCTCCACACCACCCGGCCGCCGGCCATAACCAGCACCCGGTCGGCGGTAAGCGCTTCCAGAAGGCCGTGGGTGAACCAGATCATACTTTGCCCGCTATAGCGTAAATCCGCCAGCAACCGGGTGATCCGCTTTTTCGCCCCCGGATCGAGCATAGCCAGGGGTTCATCGACCAGGATCAGTTTGGGTTTCAAGACCCAGATATCGGCCAGTGAAAGCAAACGTTTCTCCCCGCCAGACAAGGAATGGGGACTAACGTTTTTCCTCGGTTCCAACCCGAAACGGACCAACCCTTCATCAACGGTCCGCCGAATTACCGCCGGCGACAAGGTCCGGTTCTCCACCCCGAAAGCAATTTCCCGCTCCACCGTCCCGGCCACAAACTGGTTGTCCGGGTGCTGAAAAACCAAACCCACCCGCCGGTAGATCTCTTTTAATTCATCGT
Source organism: Bacillota bacterium (assembly GCA_012735135.1). GTDB lineage: Bacteria > Bacillota > UBA4882 > UBA10575 > UBA10575 > Capillibacterium. Next base: position 55,558 of record JAAYHY010000110.1, read on the forward strand.
CATTGGCAGTAGAGTAACCTTCCACCAGCACCCGGCCGGCCGTTGGTTTTAAAAGCCCACAACACAAACGGGCCAGGGTTGATTTCCCCGACCCGTTGGCGCCAAGGACCGCCAGAAAGGTTCCCGGTTCAAGTTCTAAATTAACCTGACAAACCCCGGTCGTGGAAGAGCCGGGGTAGCAGTAGGAGACCTGATCTAAAACGAAAAAGGGCGCCATCGTTTAGATTAATTCGATTAAAGCCATCGGCGCCGCATCCCCGCGGCGGGGCCCCAACTTTACGATCCGGGTGTAACCCCCGTTCCGCTCGGTATAACGGGTGGCAATCTCGTCAAACAACTTTTTAACCACCGCTTTATCGGCGATCACCTTGGCCACTTCCCGGCGGGCATGAAGATCTCCTTGTTTTCCTAGGGTAATCAGCTTTTCGGCCAGCATCCGGACCTCTTTGGCCTTAACCTCTGTGGTTTCGATCTTACCGTGGTCCAACAGTTCAGTCACCAGATTACGAAAGAGCGCTTTCCGGTGGCCGATGGGACGACCCAACCGTCGTAAGGTCATCGTAATTCCCTCCTTCAGGATAATAAATTCAACCGCTTACTTTAACAACACTTAAAAGAAAAGATTGGTGGAAGGAATTATTCTTCCGACTTCCGGAGGGAGAGGTTGAGGGCCGCAAGTTTCTGCTCCACTTCCTCCAGGGATTTTTTCCCCAGATTCCGCACCTTCATCATATCCTCCGGCGTCTTTTTAATTAATTCTTGCACCGTATTGATTCCGGCTCGCTTTAGACAATTATAGGACCGGACCGACAAATCCAGCTCTTCGATGTTCATCTCCAAGATTTTATCCTTGGATTCTTCTTCTTTTTCCACCATAATCTCGGTTTCACTCACGGAATCACTCAAATTAACAAAGAGCATCAGGTGCTCAGTGAGGATCTTTGCCGCCAAACTTACGGCTTCCACCGGATTAATACTACCGCTGGTCCATAACTCCAGAACTAGTTTATCATAGTCGGTAATCTGACCGACGCGGGTATTTTCCACCACATAATTCACTTTATGCACCGGAGTAAAGATGGAATCCACCGGAATAACACCGATCACATCCTCCGGGTTCTTATTCCGTTCAGCCGGAACATATCCTCTGCCTTTACCAAAGGTAATCTCCATCGCGAGGCTGCCGCCTTCACTGACCGTGGCAATATGATGGTCCGGGTTTAAAATCTCCACGTCACTGGGGAGCTCAATATCACTGGCCAAAACTTTTTTGGCCTCTCGTACCTCAAGACGGGCGACTTTCGGGCCTTCGCCATGAATCTTGACGAGCAATTCCTTAAGGTTCAAAATAATCTCGGCCGTATCTTCCACCACCCCTGGAATGGTGGAGAACTCATGGAGGACCCCTTCGATCTTGACCGCGGTAACCGCTGCGCCCGGGAGCGAAGAAAGCAACACCCGCCGGAGCGAATTACCCAAAGTCGTGCCATAGCCCCTTTCCAATGGTTCGACGATAAACCGGCCGTACCGGTCATCTTTGATTTCGTCAATCGTCACCCTTGGCTTTTCGATTTCAATCATACAAAAGCCTCCCTTCCATCCTTAGGTCTGGCTTAAGACCATGAGTTTAACGGGAGTAGAGCTCGACAATGAGGTGTTCCTGGACCGGAACGTCGATCTGTTCCCGCGAAGGTATCGCATTAACCCGGGCGGTCCAGCTATTGGTATCCAGTTCTAACCATTCAGGAATATTTTGGCCGTTATTGGCCTCCAGAATACCTTTGATTAAGGGAGAATTGGTCGCCGTCTCTTTCAATGTGATCACATCGCCCGGTTTCACCTGATAGGAAGGGATGTTGACCTTACGGCCGTTCACCCGGAAGAAACCATGGCGGACTAATTGACGGGCTTCCCGCCGGGAACTGGCCAGTCTTAACCGGTAGCCCACATTGTC
>JAAYHY010000111.1 GCA_012735135.1 Bacillota bacterium
AACGGAAAGTTTTTGAGCAAATTCAGGAAACAGCTAGAATGATTTTGAATTCCCGGGCTTGCCCTGATGTTATGTACATCAATAAGGGTAATTCGACCTGCGGTATATATGCAAAAGACGGGCTGATTACACCCTTAGATGATGTGGCGGCCAAGTACGGTTGGGACAAGATCCTTAAACCAAGTATCCTAACCACTTGCCGTTATGATGAGAATGGAATTATGGGTTCCGGTAAATTGTACGGGGTGACGAATTACGGCGAATTTGTCTTGGTCTATTACAATAAGGATTGGTTTAACAAGTTCAATCTGCAAGTTCCCACTTCCTTAGAAGAGTTCGAAAAGGTATGTGAAGTATTTGTCCAAAATAATGTAACCCCGATGGTGATTGGCGGGGCGGACCGTTGGCCGCAAGCACAAAACTGGTACGAGTTTGCTCTCTATAAAGCCGACCGGAAATTCATCACTGATTTTCAGTTATTACAGGATGATATTAATTTTAAGGGTCCGGAATTTAGTTTTGCCACCGATAAATTCTTAAGTTTCGTGAAAAATGGCTACTTTGATCGTAACTCGAACGGCATAAAGTATGATGATGCCAACAATGCTTTTTACCAAGGAAAATACCCCATGATCCTGACCGGGAGCTGGTTGTTTGGTGCGGTAATGGAGCAAGTGAAGACTTTTGACTGGGGAGTATTCATTCTGCCCGGGAAAAAATATAATACCGGTTCCGGTGGTAATCTGTGGATTGTGCCCAAAAACGCGAGAAATAAAGAACTTGCCTATGAATTCATTAATTTAACCTTGCAGCCGAAATACCAGACAATAATGGCTGAAGCCGGTGGAATCCCGGTCAATGCCGATCTAGACCAAATTAAAGATCCAAAAGTCAAAGAATTGAATGCTTTATTTGCTGAAATCGTAGCCAACGACGGCTTAGCCTTTTATCCCGACTGGCCAGTTCCCGGTTTTATGGATGCTTTGGGTGGTGGCCTCCAGAATCTGTTTACCGGTAGAATGAATAAGGATCAATTTTTAGATTCTATCAGTAATACCTACTATGATTATAAAAATATGATTAAGTAGATATAAGAAGTATCCTTCCCATTTTTAAACATGGCGCCACAGCAGACGCTGTGCCACTTATTTACTTAATGTTGAAAGATTAGAGCGAAATCAACGCCTTAAATCACATATACAACAATGTGGCGGGAGCTCCGAAAAGAAGCTATCCAATTCGCTGCCGGCGAAGGTTCTTGGTTCTTTACGGAGGATACCAAGTAGGGGCGCCTTGTTCAATGGCGTCCCTACTTGCCTAAGAAAATTCTCTGCTTAACAGTAACCTTTTACCCACTGATGGGACGATCAATTAGCACAGTTTCCCAACCGGGCACAATCGTTAAGGCAAATGACGGTAAGATTTTAAAGGGGGCTTTAGCAAATGAAAACCCGCCTTGATAGAGGATATTACTGGTTTTTAATTCCCGGTTTTTTGTTGTTTATCATCTTTGTGGTGCTGCCCTTTATTGCCAATATCTACTTGAGCTTTACCCGCTGGTCGGGAGTGGGTGTTCCCCAATTCATCGGCTTAAAAAACTATCTGCGGGCAATTGATGATTTTAATTTCTGGCTGTCCTTAAAAAATAATGTAGTCATCATCCTTGTCCTGACTACGATCCCGACAGTTATTTCTCTATTTCTTGCCGTTTTTTTGTTTCAATATGTAGCGGTTAAAGTAGGAAAAACAACAGCCAATATTTTCAAAGCCGGTTTCTATCTGCCACAAATTATTCCGGTTGCGATTATTGGCGTGATTTGGAAATGGATTTTTCAGCCTAACTGGGGCGCGCTCAATGTTATCCTGGAAAAAATCAAGTTAGGAAATTTGGCCCAAAACTGGCTTGGTGATCCAAACTATGCTTTGGGCGCCGTGTTACTGGTTATGGTCTGGTTCCAGATCGGTTATCCGCTGGTTATCTTCATCTCCGCATTGCAACGGATCGATCCTCAAATCTACGAATCCGCCCGTGTTGACGGGGCGAAAGGACTGCGGATGTTCTTTTCAATTACCTTGCCTTTGATTAGTCCCGAGTTTTATGTTGTGGTTTTAACAACAATAATTTATTCATTGAAGATTTTTGGCCCGATCTTTGCTTTAACAAGAGGAGGACCGGGTAATGCGACGACCGTTGCTTCTTATTTTTCATATAAAAACTTTTTCGAGTTTTCCAATGTTGGTTATGGGGCTACGATGTCAACCATCATCAGTCTGATTATTCTGCTCATAACGGTTGTTTACATCAAACTTCAAAACTTTGAAAGCACTGAGGGAGAGTGATGAGCATGGAAAGGGCAGAGATACAAAGCTTGAAAATGCCAATGCAAATGGTCCCGGAGAGAAAAAGCAAGGAAGCTTGGGTGAAAACCGGCTACATAGGGCTCCTTACTCTTTTCCTCCTAATCTTTCTTATCCCCGTGGTCTTAATTATCATCAACTCATTCAAAGATGAAGCGGAATTTTACGCCCGGGGCGTATTAAGTTTACCGCTTAAGCCGTCGTTGGATATTTTCCGCGAAGTCTGGCAACTGGTCGAGTTTGATGTTAAGTTATACAATAGTTTACTTATTAGCACCGCCGTTGCCCTTTTGGGACTGCTCATTTCGGTGCTGAATGCTTTCGCCATCGGCATCGGGAAAATAAAATGGGGTAAGTTCATCCTGGCCTTTTTTGTCTTCGCCATGGTCATTCCCCATGAAGCCCTTGCTTATCCGCTTTATTACATGATGAAAATGATCGGCCTATATGATACGAAGCTGGCGGTGATCTTAATTTTGTCGGTCTTACAATCGGCCTATGGCACTTATCTACTCTCTTCGGTGTTTAGGACCTTTCCGGCTTCAATCATTGAGGCGGCTAAAATTGACGGGTGCAATAAATGGCAAATTTTAATGATTGTTGTGGCACTAAATAAACCTGCTCTCTCCTTGTTATTGGTCTTTTATTTCATCTGGACCTTCAACGAATTTTTCCTTCCCCTGATTTTTCTGGTCTCCAACGCGAACCAGACCATTCCGCTGGCGGTGACATTATTTCAGGGACAGTACACAGGTTATGCCACCATGCAGAGCGCCTGTTCATTATTGGGAATCTTGCCTTGTATTGTCTTCTTCTTCCTTTTCCAGCGGACGCTGACCCAAGGATTGGTTGCAGGAGGTTTAAAAGGATGAAATTTACTAACGGCCAGTGGTTATTGAGGGAGGGTTATAGCGAATTAAACCCCCAAACCGTCTTTGATCACTATTTTGATGGGAAGAATCTGTTTATTTATACTTCAACAAAGGTGATTAAAGAAAGGGGGGATCTGCTGGACCAAGGGACCTAGTTGAGTCCATATAATGGTGTAAAAATGGTTTTCTAAAAAATTAGGGGAGCCATTAACAAATTCCTCAGTTATCATTATGCTTATCCGATATAAGCAATATTACTTCGATCATTGATTTGTTTTTGCTCTTGTTGCCATTGGAGGTATTCGCTCATATCAAGATACTTTTTGCCGGCTACCCACT
>JAAYHY010000112.1 GCA_012735135.1 Bacillota bacterium
CCAAATTCGTCGAGGACATCTTACGCGACTCGGTCTTGGCCCTTCGCTCCGACTCCCGGATCAAGTGGTTCCGGGTTGAGGTCGAAAGCTACGAGTCAATACACAACCACAGCGCTTTCGCTTCGCATGTGGAAACACGATAGGCTGATACGTTACGCGCCAAACGTTCACGAAAAAACATTTTTATTTTTTGCCCTTGAAGTCACGCCTGATTACAATTGAATTATCACTTCGTCGAGCAGTTAAATCAACGTCTCAATTTTCATCCTTTAATGCACCCCAACGCCAAGATGGGAGACTCCTACCTAATTCTCAAGCTTCAGCCGCTGCTTTGTTAAGCCAATCAATAATCTGCTCCGTGCACTGATCGAAAATATGCAAGCCATGCCCTGCGTCGGGAAGAATGATCTTGGTCTTCCGGGGATGCTTCCATACCTCATATACTTTTTCGGTTTCCGAATGGTCAACCACATCATCCTGGCCGCCATAAATTATTAACACGGGCGAATTGGCGGCGGAGGCGTTATTAACGCTTTCATTCCATAATTTTTGGGCCGCCATGGCATACCGGACGCTCATCTTTTTTAAACTGAGCTTATCCTGGGCGGTCGCTTCAATTTCTTTTCGGTCGCGTTCATTGCTAATCTTTTGTGGCGGTGAAACATCTATGGTTAAAGCCCTGGGCCGAAAGAAATAATCGAACATAAATTTCATTTTAATAGTAAAGGGTACTTTGGTTACGGGAAACTTCGTCGCCGGATTAACCAAGATAACACCGGCCAAATCAGCTCGATTAGCGGCGATCCAAATACAAAAATCTCCTCCAATGCTATGGCCCAAAATAAACAAAGGCAAACCCGGTTCCTTTTTCTTTAAAAGATCGAGTAATTCCTGATAATCCGTTTCGACAATATCAAAACTCTCCAGATCTCCTTTAACGCCTTCGGAATATCCGGTGCCCCGTTGATGCACGATTACACTCCCAAAACCGTTTTCGGCCAAAGCATCGTTTACAGCGGTCCTACTGCCGCCGCCATTGATCCCTTGCAAAAACACGACCGTTCCCTTAGCGGTTCCTTTCGCTTTTAACTCTTGATAATAAATCTTTATCCCGTCCCTGGCGACGAAGTATGTAAAGTCCTCCGGCGGGATTAATCTTTCTTCGGCGGCCAGTAAAAAATTGATTGTAAATAGATTAGAAAAAACCATGGCCGTAATTAAAAACATTCTAATTACTTTCAAATTGTTAATCACTCCTCTTTATCATTAATCTCAATCAATTCACTTAACCGGCCTTGTTCATCTTCATACTTCACCAAAATATGGGGCGCATTGACCGTATACCAGAAGTAATACTTATACTTAGCGGCGAATTCGGCCCAACTTTTGACCTTCCACCACTAACGGCATCAAATATTCTCGATATAACAGCTCCTTCTCCTTGACCAAATCTTTCACTTCTTGAGGCACTGAGTCCGAAGTATATGCTTGAATTACCATTAAAAAGTAATAAGGACCTTCTCCCTCGAATGCGCCGGAAAGAATGGTCTCCGTCAATGCTCGCAGCCGTTCCCAAGGATCTCCTTCCACCTGGGCGGCATAAGCGAAAACCCCTAACGATGCCTCAAAAGCCCTTCTTACCAGTTCCGTAAAGATCTCATTCTTGGAGCGAAAATAATGATAAACCAAGCCATGACTCAATCCGGCGGCATGGGCTATATCGGAAATTTTCGCAGCTGCCAATCCTTTGCAGGCAAAAACTCTTAAAGCCGCCTGCAGGATCTCCTCCCGGCGTTCTTCACGAATTTGTTGATTTTGTTCTTTATTGCGAGGTGACATCTTTACCTTGTGATTTTTTCATTTTTGATTGACTAACTCTATTTCAAAAAAGATGCAACGTAAAGCTTATAATCCGGCGACGAACCGCGAGAGTCACCTGCATAACCATACATAACTGCACCGTTCGCATTTTCCGGTCCGCGGATAGTCCCCCGGACGATGATGACTTCCGACAAATTCCGCCATCAACTCAATCTCCGCTACCAACCGGTCTAACGAAACCCGGTCCAAGGGGACCTCAACCTCCCGGTTGGGATAAGGAAAATACAAGACGGCCCGATCGGGGAGTTTCCCCCATAAAGACTTTACAGCCAA
>JAAYHY010000113.1 GCA_012735135.1 Bacillota bacterium
CGCCGGCCATGGTCTCATAGATAACCCGGGCTCCTTGTTTGAAAAGGTGATTAATCGTCCGGGCAATCAGTTTTTCATTACCCGGAATGGCCGAGGCGGAAATGACGACCGTATCCCCGGGCATAATTGAGATCTTCCGGTGCTCGGCCATGGCCATCCGGCTTAAAGCCGACAAAGGCTCGCCCTGGCTCCCGGTGGTCACCAAGGCCACTTTGTGCGGGGGGAGCCGATCCAGATCATCCAACTCCACTTCGAGCCCTTCGGGAATCTGAAGATAACCCAGATCTTTGGCGATGGAAACCACGCTCACCATACTCCGGCCGACGAAAGCCACTTTCCGGCCGTGAATCACCGCCGCGTTCACCACCTGTTGGACCCGGTGGATGTTCGAAGCAAAGGTGGCCACAATAATCCGGCCTTCGGCCCGGTGGAAGAGTTCTTCAAACCGCTCGGCCAACACCTTCTCGGAAATGGTGTAACCTTCCCGCTCCACATTGGTGCTGTCGGAGAGGAGGACCAGGACGCCACTCTCCCCCAGTTCGGCAAATTTCCGGAAATCCAGCGGCTCCCCTTCCACCGGTGTATGATCGATTTTAAAATCGGCCGTGTGAACAACCGTCCCCACCGGGGTGTGAATCGCCAACGCCAGTACACCGGCGATACTATGGTTAACATTGATAAAATCCACTTTAAAATTGCCCAGCTTCATGCTGTCACCCGCATTCACGGGTATAAGCTGGGTTTTCCGCTCCAAGCCGTGTTCCTTCAGTTTCGCCTCAGCCAAACCCAGGGTCAACCGGGATCCATACACCGGCACATTGAGTTGCCGGATCACATACGGAAGGGCGCCGATATGGTCTTCATGCCCATGGGTGAGAATGATCCCGATCACCTTCTCCCGGTTCTCCAACAAATAAGTGATATCCGGGATGACAAGGTCAATCCCGAGCATATCCTCGTCGGGAAACATCAAACCCGCATCGACCACCAAAATTTCATTCTTATATTGGATCACCCACATATTCTTGCCGATCACGCCTAAACCGCCGAGCGGGATGACTGAGACCTTATTATGTTTTGGCAATAAAAAAAACACCTCCTGTTTCTGTCACGTCCGTTTCGATTATAATAACCAAAGACCGTCTCCCGCCTGACGGTCTTAAAGCCTACCATAAAATTACTTACCGTAAACTTGTCCCTATTATATCAAAATCGACTTCTTCCGACAACCACCTTTTTGCCGGGCCGAATGGTGTTCCTCTCTTCCGGCATTTTCTTGTCATCTTCCAAAGCTCAGCTCCGTTGAGAGCAGGCGCCGCTTTCCTTGTTTAACCGGAAAAAACCCCGGGCTAAAGGGTAAACTCAGCCAAAAGCTCCTTGAACATGGTCATCGCCTCGGCGATGGGCTGGGGTTGGGCGAGATCCACGCCCGCCTTGGCCAAAAGGGCCAACGGGTAATCGGAACCGCCACTCCGGAGAAGTTCCAAATAGGCCTCCACCGCCGCCGGACCTTCCCGGCGGAAACGTTGAACAAAAGCGACCGCGGCGCAGAAACCGGTGGCGTACTTATAGACGTAGAAATTATAGAAGAAATGGGGAATCCGGGACCATTCGGCCTTCAGTTCCGGATCAAGGACCACCCCCGGCCCGTGGTAGACCTGGGCGAGCCGGTAATATTCCTCTTCCAACCAGTCCGGGGTTAAGGCTTCACCCTTTTCCACCTGGGCATGGATGGTCTTTTCAAACTCGGCAAACATCGTCTGCCGGAATACCGTCCCGCGGAAGTGTTCCAGGAAATGGTGGAGGTAGTATAGTTTTTCCTCCTTGCTCCGGGCTTGCTCAATCAGATAACCGACCAGTAACACCTCATTAACGGTAGAGGCGATCTCCGCTAAAAAAATCGGGTATTGGGCATTGATATAGGGTTGGGTCCGGTTCGACAAATAACTGTGGAGGGCATGACCAAGCTCATGGGCCAAGGTGAAAAGATCATTCCCGGTTCCTTGGAAATTTAAGAGAACATAGGGATGACTGTCATAGCATCCCCAGGCATAGGCCCCGCTGGTCTTCCCTTTGTTTTCATAAACATCAATCCACCCGTCGGCGAAAGCCTTCTCCAGCAACGCGCCATACTCCCCGCCCAACTGCTGAAGACCGGTTTTTACCACTGCTTTGGCCTCCGCATAACTGATCTTCAGCTCAAAATCGGCCACCGGGGAGACATACAGATCGTAAGGATGCATCTCCCCAAGCCCGAGCATGGCCTGTTTCGCCTGGTAATACCGGTGCAGGAGGGGAAGGGCCGCATGGACCCCGTCAATCAGATTATTGTAAACCTCCTCCTTAATATAATCATCATCCAGCGCCGCCGTCAGGGCCGAAGGATAATGACGGGCCCGGGCGTAGAAGATATTACTCTTCACCCCGGCGTTTAAAGCGGCCGCCAGGGTATTCCGGTACCGGTGGTAGGTCCGGTGCAAAGCCAGAAAAGCTTCCTGCCGGACCGCCCGCTTTTTGCTTTCCAAAAAACGCAGATACCGGCCGTGGCTTAAGGCAACCTCCTGCCCGTCTTCATCATGGATCATTGGAAATTCCAGATCGGCGTTGTTGAGCATGGAGAAGATATTCTCGCCACTGTCGGCGATCTCGCCGCTCAAGGCAAGAATTCTTTCTTCCTCGGGAGAAAGGATATGCTTTTTCCGGCGGACCAGATCCTCGAGAAAATGACGGTACCGGTTAAGCTCCGGCTCCTCCCGGAGAAACTCCTCCCATTGGCGCTGGGGGATCGCCATCACCTCCGGTAGAAAAAAGGAGGCCATTGTCCCCACGCGCACCATCAATGCTTGGGCCCGTTCAACCAAGGCCTGACTTTGGGAGAGAGTATTATCCTCATCCCGTTTCATCTTGGCGTAAACAAAGGTTTTATCCATTAAACGGCTCATCCGGTCTCGCAACTCTAATACCTGGCGAAAGGTCGCCGCCGACGCACCGATTTTCCCTTGGTAAGAAGTGAATTCGGCCGCTAACGCCTCCAAGGTTTGGAGATCTGCTTCCCACGCCTCCTGGCTGGCATAAAGATCCTCCAGTTTCCACCGGTACTCCGCCGGAATCTCCGCCCTCCGCACCAGGGCGCCTTGTGTTTGGTCCATCACCAAATCCTCCTTGTTCCCGTTTTCACTGCCAAAGGAGGGGAGCCCGTCCCCTCCCTTACCGGGTCGCATAGGCAGGTGTCCGGTCCACCTTCACAATATCCTCATCCTTGATGGACTGGAGAATCGCGTAAATTGTCCGGAAATCACCGATCTCCAGGTCAGGGGTGACCGCAATCTCCTCCGTCCCCATCAGGGCATTGTAAAAATTGAGCAACTCATTATAGTAACCCCGCTCCGGTTGAAAATTAAGCGCTTCATGGCCGCCGTCGGCGTAAAAGATATTCACCACCCCACACTCGGTATCCTCCAGGTAAATTTGGCCCTTGGTTCCAAAGATGCGGAGCCCCACCGCCGGTTTCTGAACCTCCCGTCCGGCCGGGAAATAGGAGAAGGTGCCGATCACACCGTTCATAAACTCTAGGTTTACCGTTACCGCCGCGTAAGGACTGAACTCGTCCTCTTGGGGAACCCCGAAGGCCGCCAAGTGTTTGATCCCGCCGAAAAGGTGGCGAAGAGCCGCCATGTCATGGATGGCCGCATCCAAAAGATCGCCCCCGGGGTACCGGGGATGCTGCCGCCATTCGGTGGCGGCAAAAGTATCCTTCGTCATCTCGCAGGGGAAACAACTGCTCCGATGAGCGATAAAGAAGACAGGCTCCCCGACCTTCTTTTCCGTCACCAATCTCCGGATCAGGTTAAACTCTTCACTGTAACGGTAGTTTTCGGCGATCATCATTTTGATCCCGTAACGGTAGGGAAGTTCCGTGGTGGCAACAGCCTCTTCGTAAGTGGCGCCCAAGGGTTTTTCCAGAATGATATTTTTTCTAGCGCGGGCGGCCTCCTCCGCCACCCGGTGGTTCTGGGGGATCGGAACCATGATATCGATGACTTGAAGATCAGACCGTTCCAGCATCCGGCGGTAATCGGTGAAAACATCCTTCTCCCGGTCCAAGCCCAGCCGGTGGCCCCAATCTTCCGCCACTTCCTGGTGGCGATCACAGACCGCCGCGATCTCATATTGATCCGCCAATTCCTGAAAAGCCGGGTAGTGTAATCTTTCCCAGGCCAGTCCACAACCGATAATCCCTACTTTTACCTTGTTCATGAAAAAACCTCCTTTTTTCCTTAACCATAATGTCCCCCGCAAAAAGGAGGTTTATAAGCCCTTCCCGCCTTATTTCACCAACGGGTAACGGTTATTCTTGGTGACATACTCAACAATCTCGTAGGTTTCATTCACCTGTTTCCACCGTTTCACTTCGTCCAGGAAATAATGGAGCGCCCAACAGAAAGTGAGGAGCAGTAAAAAACCCCAAACGCCGGTGGCGATCCACTCTTTCTTTTTGGCCTGCACTTTATATTCGTCCAGCAAGATCTTTCTGGCTGTGGCATACAGTGAATTTAACTCCCAAGTCGCATCGGCGAGGGCTTCCTGGATCGTTCTCCCCTCTCCGGCCTGGTCATCCGGCCGGCGCGATGCGGATTGGCCGGCTATTTCCGCTTCCAGCTCTTTGATTTGCTCTTGTAAAGCAGAGTATTTTCTTTGGTACTCAGGCCGGCTTAAGACCGCTTCCAGTTGGGTGTCTAATTCTTCCTGCGTGAAATAGGGCAACCACTCCCCGCTGTACAGTGGATATGGTTCGGTGGCGAGGCCTGCGGACAACCGGCTGGCGCCACCGTACAGAATAATCCACCGTTGACCGGTCCACCGGTCTTTTGTGTGTAAGACTTGATAATCTCCTAAGCTTTGAAGGGGTCCCTCCCCCCATCTGAAACCCCCGGCCACAAGGAGCAGGATAAAAAAGAGCATGGGAAATAACCATAATTTTCTCATGATTAACCTCCGGTCCTTTTCCGTCCTTCCTCATTTCCCCTCAGGCTTGACGGAATTTTCTGCTTTTCTTATTCGACTCCCGCCGGTAAATTCCTGTTTATATCCAGTGTTGGTTGGATTTTCCCGCCAGCCGCTCCAACTTACCCGGCCACCGCCTTTCTGGCCCGGCGGCTTCTCCGTTTGGCGCCGAACTGGTCAAAGCTTAAGTAAAAGACCGGAACCACAATCAAGGTAAGGAAGGTCGCCACCGTCAAGCCGCCGATCACCGCCATTGCCATCGGGGCCTGCAGTTCGGCCCCATCGCCGGTCCCGATTGCCATCGGTACCAACCCGAGAATGGTAGTCAGGGCCGTCATCATAATCGGCCGGAAACGGGTAGGCCCGGCCATTTGTAAAGCTTCTTCCACCGGATAACCTCTCCGCCGCAAAATATTGACATAGTCCACCAAGACAATCCCGTTATTCACCACAATTCCGGCCAACATAATAATCCCCAGCATTGCCGGGACCGACATGGGCAACTTACCAATGGCCAGCGCCCAAACAACCCCGATAAAGCCCAGAGGTACCGTAAACATGATAATGAAGGGTTGGCGCAGCGATTCAAATTGGGCGGCCATAATCATATAAACAAAGATCACCGCCAACAACAGCGCCAGCAAGAGATCGCGGAAGGCATTATACATCTCCTCCGCTTCGCCGCCCAGGCTGATACTGTACCCCGCCGGCAGCGGGTAGGCCTGCACTTTTTGGTTAATCTCCATAGTGGCACTATTCAGATCCCGGCCGGTCAACGCCGCTGAAACCGTCACGACCCGTTCCTGATCCTCCCTGGTGATGACCAGTGGCCCTTCCACCACCTGTAGAGTGGCGACTTCCCTTAAAGGCACCTGGGCGCCCAAGGGGGTCGGAATCATCAACTGGTACAGTCCGGGGATCCCCTGTTCGTTCTTTTTCAGACTAACCACCACATCATACTCTTCCCCATTGACTTTATAGGTCGTAGCGGTCGTCCCCGCAATGGCCGTGCGGATGTAGGAAGCAATGGTATACGCATTCAACCCCAGGGCGGAAGCCCGTTCCCGGTCGATCCGGACCTGCAATTCGGGCCGGCCTTGATCTAGACTGGACTCCACTTCCCTGGTGCCTTCTACCTGTTGAATTATACTGACCAGATCGGCGGAGATCTTCTCCAGTTGGGCAAAGTCCGGACCCTTCAGTTTAATACTAATCGGTTTCCCCCCCGAAAATGACAAGGCGGTCGCTTGCACTTGAATCTCGGCGCCCGGTATCCGGCCGATCCGGGTCCGGATCTCTTCGGCCACTTGGTCGGCGTTCCGCGTCCGTTGTTGCTTCTCCGCCAACTGGATGGTCAGGGAGGCCTGGTCGCCACTGATCGAGGTCGAAACCATCCTCACTTCCGGACATTGGGTAATGGCCGCTTCCACCCGCCGGACAACCTGCTCGGTCTCGCGTAGCAACGTCCCCTTGGCCATCTGAACCTGAACCGTAATGATCCCCTGGTCCATGGCGGGAATAAACTCGGCCCCTAGCCGGAAAAGCATAAAGAAACTGATCACCAACAAAAAGAGGACAAAAAAGATGACCGTCTTCCGGTGCTGTAAAGACCAAGCCAGCCAGTTTCTGTACCAGCGGAGCCTGTCTTTCCGGCCGGCTTTAGCCTCCACTGCCACCGCTCTCCCCTGTTTTCCCCTTTTAACATAGAGGAACTTGGAACATAATATCGGCACCAAAGTTTGCGCCACAAAGAGCGAAGCCAACAAAGAGAAAGTGACGGTTAAGGCCAACTCTTTAAAGATCTGGGCCGTCATTCCCCCCATAAAGGCGACGGGTAAAAAGACCACCACCGTGGTCAGGGTGGAAGCCACAATCGCCATTCCCACTTCCGAACTGCCCTCAACCGCCGCTTCTTTTAAATCATAACCCTCATCCCGGTAACGGTAGATATTCTCCAAGACCACAATCGCGTTATCCACCAACATGCCGACGCCCAAGGCCAAGCCGCCGAGGGTCATCATGTTCAATTCCAACTTACCAAAATACATCAGGACAAAGGTAGTAATAATTGAGATGGGGATGGAGATCCCGATAATTAAAGTACTGGCGATATTCCGCAAAAACACGAAGAGGATCGCCACGGCCAGCATACCGCCGAAAAGCGCATTACTTTTCAGGTTATCGATGGCGAACTGGATAAAGTCGGCCTGGTTCATGACGATCTCCAACTGGATCCCCGCCGGCAACTCCTGCTGGATCCGGTCTAGCTCGCGGAGGACCTTCCGGACTGTATTCACCGTATTGGCATCGGTCTCCTTTTGGACGGAGATCGCCACCGCCGGTTGGCCATTAAACAGAACCATACTGCTGATCTCTTTATATCCGGCCGTAACCGTCGCCACTTCTTTAAGTTTAACGATGGCGCCGCGGGACGTTGTCAGATTCAAGTTCTCAATTTGTTCAATCCGCTCGAATTCACCGGTAGTCCGGACGATCAGTTCCAGGTTACCCGCTTCCACCGTTCCGCCCGGAAGATTCAGATTCTCCGCCTGGAGGAGCTGAGTGATGGTTTGGAGGGTCAGGCCATAGGCTTGTAGTTTAATCGGATCGACCTCCACCTTGATCAAAGGAACCAGACCGCCGGAGACTTCTACGGAGGCAATACCGTTCAACCGCTCAATGGCTGGTTTAATCTCCTCGTCGGCCAGTTTTTTTAAGCCCTCTAAATCGGAATTGCCGCTCAGCGCCAAACTGATGATGGGGAGCATCGACGAGTCAAACTTAAAAACCAGGGGATCGCTTACTTCGTCCGGGAAAAAGCCTTTGACCAAATCGATCTTTTCCCGCACATCCAAGAGGGCAAAATCCATATCCGTCCCCCAAGCGAACTCCAGAAGGGCCGTAGACTGACCTGCGGCAGAAAGGGTGGTGATCCTTTCCACATTGGCCACCGTTCCCAAGACCCCTTCCAGGGGTTTCGTGACCAGATTTTCGATCTCCTGGGGACCAACCCCTTCGTAGGTGGTCATCACCGTCGCTACCGGGAAAGTCATCTGGGGTAAGAGATCCACATTCAAACGGGTAATCGCCACGATTCCCAAGACCAGGACCAGGAGGAAGATCATTAACGTCGTAACCGGCCGTTTAATCGCAATGCTGGGTAAATTCATCTATTTCACCTCAACTAACATCCCGTTTTTCACCTGATGTTGGCCGCGGGTAATCACCAGCTCTCCAACGGCCAGCCCTTCCACCACAGCAATCAGGTCCCCGGTGTTCAGGCCGGTGGTGATTTTACGGCGAACAGCACAACCATCCTCCACCACATAAACGTAGGCCTGTTCACCTTCGTATAAGACCGCCGTTACCGGAACCACCAGCTGATTATGGGCGGTCCCAATCGTCAAATGGGCGGTGCCAATCATACCTGCTTTAAGCAGGTCCGAGGAGTTAACCACCGACAACTCCACCGGGAACTGGCGGGTTGTCTGATCGGCGATGGGGGTAATGGCGGTAATCGTCCCGGTGAAACTGACGCCCGGAACCGCTTTGACTTCAATCGGCACTTGGTCTCCCACCCGCAAACTATTAATATAACTCTCGGGCACATAGGCGTTGGCCTTCATTCTGCCTTGATTCAGGATTATGCCGGCGGTCACTCCGGGCGCCGCCATACTCCCCACTTCGACCGTAAACTGGGTAAGCACGCCGTTGATCGGCGCGGTCACCCGCGCATAGCTCAGCTGCAATTTGGCCATTTCCAAGGCACTTTCCGCCTGTTTTACCTGGGCTTCCAAGACAGCCAACTGTTCCTGGGAGGCTCCTTTTTGGGCCGCGGTTAACCGCGCCTCGGCCGCCGTCAGACTGGTGGCGGCAATCTCCTTTTGCAGCCGGATTGTTTCCAATTGTTGCTGGGCGATCATGCCTTTTTGGAAGAGTTCCTCCATCCGTTGGCATTCGGCCGCCACATTCGCGTAAGAAGCCCGCGCTTGTAAAACCGCCGACTCGATCTGTTTAAGCTCTTCGGTGGTCGCCCCTTTCCGCACCTGGGCCAAATTGGCGCAGGCCATCTCATAAGCCGCCTCCGCCTGTTTCACCTGCAACTGCAGCTGACGATCGTCGATCGTAAAAAGGGTTTGCCCCTTCGTGACCCGGTCGCCGGTGGCCGCAAAGACTTGCGTAACCGTCCCGCCGGTCTGCGGGATCACCGGAACCATACTCTCCGGCGCAAAGATTATGCTCAACACTGTAGTTTCTTTCAGATCCCCGGTCTCCACCGGCACAACTTCCACCGCTAGACTCGCCACCGTCTCCTCCTGTTTATGTAAAGATCCAGTAGGCGAAGGGCCTTTTCCTCCCCGGCCACCGGTCAACAAATAGCCGCCAACGGCAATTACGATCAAAAGGATTACCACAGTAAAAAACTTACGCATCATCCCTTACCTCCAGCATAAAGTCTTCCGTTTCACCCAGGGCATGGTACAAAGCGGCTACCGCCAAGAAATAATCGTACTCGGCATTTAAATAATCGTTCCGCGCCGCGTTCAAGGTGTTCTGGGCGGTTAATAACTCTAAATTGGTGGCAACGCCCAGTTCAAACTTGGCTTTTTGCAGCATATAGTTTTCTTCAGCCTGACTCAGGCTGAGTTTAGTTAAAGACAGCACTTGAGCGGCTTCCGTCACCGCCAGGTATTTCTGGCGGACTTCCAGTTGAATCAGGTCTTTAGTCTGCGCCAACTGAAACCGGAGCTTTTCCAAATTGGCTTCGGCTTGTTGAACCCCGGCTTTTCCGGCGCCGGCATCAAAGAACTTCCAATCCAAATTCAGGGTAAACCGCCAGACCGCATCCTTTAGACTGGGGTGATCCGGATTTTGCGCCTCATAGGCGCCGATCATCACCAAGTTCGGTTTCCAATAACCCCTGGCCAGTTCGAGGTTGGCCTCGGCGCTGCGAACAGCCAACGCCAGGTTTCTCAGTTCCGGCCGGTTTGTTTCAGCCCGGCGGATAACCGTTTCCAGTTCAGGTAGTTCATGCTCCGCCGCCAACGCCGGTTTGGAGGTTAAGACCAGATCTTGAGGGGGAATCCCCAATAAAGTGCAGAGATTTTCCAAAGCCAGCTTCTTTCCATGTTCTGCTCTCACGGCGCCCAACTCCGCCTGGGTCAACCGAATCTTCGTCTCCATTAAATCGCTCTGCGTTGCGTAACCCAGATTTAAATTGGTCTCGATTAGTCTTTGGTGTTCCGACAAGAGCTTAATCTGATCCCGGGTCAAGGCCAACATTCCGTCGGCTTTAAGGACACCGACATAAGCTTGGACAATCTGGTAAACCAAGTTCTCGTAGGCGGTTTGGTAATTCAGTTCCGCCCCATCCAAACCTAGCTGGGCCAGGTCAGCCGCAGCCGTCAATTTTCCACCCATGTAGAGGGGGAATTGAAAATTGATCCCGGTGGAGTATGTACCTGTACCGTCCACTTTTTTTGGGGTGGGCAGAACATTAAAGCCCCCCGATGGGTCGGGAAGATAGTTCATCTCAATCGTGGTATACGGACCTACCTTTGTGTAATTCGTGCTTAACGAAACCGCCGGCCAACGGGCGGCGTCCGCCTGGGCCACCTGCGCCTCCGCTTCGGTCACACCGGCGCCGTATGCGCCTAAATTATACGGATTAGCCAAGGCCATCCGGATCGCTTCCGTCAGACTAATCCCTTCTTCCGCCGCCTGTGCCGGTTGGAATCCTCCGTAACCGATCATCATTAAGAGGACGATGAACAACCCGGTCATTTTAGGTCTTCTCTTCATCAATCTGATCCTCCCTGCTTTTATTGGCTATCCCCTGGATTAGTAAATCTTTAATAAATAAGGCTTCCGCCTCTATTTCGTTCCAATTCTCCTCCAACAACTGCCTTTCTCCAAAGGCGAAGAGCATTCCCGTAAAAGCCGTTACCACCTTTGCCAATTCCAGATCCGGACGGAAATATCCGGTTTCTATACCAAGCCGGATCAGTTCGGTATTCAGCGCGAGGAACTCAATCCGCCACTTCCGCAACTTCTTCCGCAGCTCCTCACTGAACCCTTGCGACGTGCTCATAAAAAACCGTGCCACTTCCCGGTGGTGATAGGAATAGGCCAGGCATTCCTTAGTAAAAGCCAGCAGTAGCTCGGGGAAAGGCTGATCGGGTGTTTCCAGGACAGACTTTAGTTTCAAATTGATCCCCTGGGTCAATTGCTCGACCATTCCGGCGAACAAATCTTCTTTACTGGCAAAATGCCAATAGAGAGTCCCCTTGCCGACCCTGGCCGCTTCCGCGATCTCCGCCATCGTCGCCTGATGGTAACCCTTTTCGCCAAAAATGGTCAGCGCCGAGTCCAGGATCCGTGCCTTCGTTTCCGCCTCTGGGCAAATAGCTGTCTTCGGCGCCTCTATTTTGTCGGACAACCGCTCACCTCCCCTCGACCGGACGGTCAGTCGGTAAAACATTTTACCATTCCCCGCTCGTTGGCGTCAAGATAAGACCCAGCCCAAAACTAACACTTTTACAATTTTTTCATTATAAAAATTAACCCTGGTTAGTTGAAGGATGATGGACCGGATCAAAATAGACTGTTCGTTAATTCTTTTGAAAGAAAAAAGCATAACCCTTAAATGGATTATGCTTGCTTGCGAACCTTCCAAACCGGCTCTTTTACCCCACCATCTTCTCCCGCCCGGTCTGAACATAAGTGGCCAGAAACTTCTCCAACCGGTCAAAGGCCGAATTTAGGGTGGCAATCTCCGGAAGGAGCACCACCCGGAAATGGTCGGGCGCCGGCCAGTTAAATCCGGTTCCTTGCACCAGAAGGACTCTTTCCGCCGTCAAAAAATCCTTGACAAACTGTTGGTCATCGGTGATCCCAAACCGGCGGGCATCTACTTTGGGGAAGAGGTAGAAGGCCCCCGACGGCCGGACACAGGAAAGACCGGGAATCTCATTAATCCGGCGCCAGGCGAAATCCATTTGCTGATAAAGGCGGCCGCCGGGTTTGGTCAGGTCCTGGATACTATTCTCTCCGCCCAGGGCTTTCTCGATCGCATACTGGGCCGGCGCGTTGCTGCATAAACGCATCGACGCCAACATGTTCAACCCTTCAATATACCCCTGCGCGGCTGCTTTCTTTCCGCTGACCACCATCCAGCCCACCCGGTAACCGGCGATCCGTTGGGATTTGGAAAGGCCGTTCATCGTAATAAAGAGCACCTCGTCGGAGAGGGAAGCCAGGGAGATATGCTCAACTCCGTCATAAAGGATCCGGTCGTAAATCTCATCGGCAAAAACAATTAATTCATGGGCGGCCGCCAGTTCGACAATACGCTCCAGGATGGGACGGGGGTAGACCGCCCCGGTGGGGTTATTGGGGTTGATCACCACAATCCCTTTGGTCCGGGGGGTAATCTTCCGCTCCAAGTCGGCCAGGTCCGGATACCAATTGGCCTGTTCGTCACAGATATAGTGCACGGCGGTCCCGCCGGCCAGGTTTACCGCCGCCGTCCAGAGGGGATAGTCGGGCGCCGGAATCAGAATCTCATCACCATCATCCAAGAGACCCTGCATGGCGCTGACAATCAATTCACTGACCCCGTTGCCGATATAAATATCATCCACCCCGACCCCGGTGATCCCCTTCTGGGCACAGTAGCGCCGAATCGCCAGGCGGGCGGGGAGAATCCCCTTGGAATCGGTGTACCCTTGGGCCGCGACCAAGTTCTCCCGGACCGCTTCGATCACAACGTCGTGAGCGTCATACCCAAAAGGAGCCGGATTGCCGATATTTAACTTGAGAATATCGTAGCCCGCTGCTTCCAAACGCTAGGCTTCATCCATCACCGGTCCGCGGATATCATAACAGACATGATCCAACTTACTGGATTTTTTGAAACTACGCATGCTTTTCCTCCTCCAACTCGGCGATTACTTCCCCGATAATTTTAAAGCCTTTCACCATCTCCGCTTCGGTCACCCGGCCGATCCCCAAGCGGAAAGTGTTGGCCCCACCCCCATCGGTGTAAAAAAGATCCCCCGGCATAAACAGGACACCCCGCCGGTAACAGGCGGCCAAAACCTCCCGGGCATTAAGGTGCGGCGCCAATTCGATAAATATATGGAGTCCGCCTTCTCCCCAGATCCGCCGGTGGGGAATGAAGGCCGTAGCCAACCGGATGGCCGCTTCGTGCCGGGCCCGGTAAACCTTGCGCGCCCGGCGCAGATATTTCTCGAAGGAGCCATTCCTTAAATACTCATAGAGCAGCGCCTGGTCGAGAAAACTGGTGTGGATATTCATACTCCGTTTGATGCTTTCCAGGGCCGCGATTAGGTTCCGGTCGGCCATCACCCAACCCAAGCGCAACCCGGGAAAGAGAATCTTGGAGAAACTGCCGATGTAGACCACATTATTTCCCCGGCCGGCCAAGGCCAGCAAGGGGGCGATATGGGCGCCGGAGTAGCGCAGCTCTTCATTGAAACCATCCTCAATGATCGGCACCTGGTAGCGGGCGAAGACCGCCAAGACCGCCCGGCGGCTCTCCGGGGACATGACCAGACCCGTCGGGTTATGGTAGGATGGGATTAAGAAACCGGCTTTGACCGGTTTTGTCGCCAGGGTCTCCTCCAGCCGTTTGAGGTCAAGACCCCTTTCGGTAAGGGGGATGCCATAGATCTGCAAGCGCCGTAGTTTAAAGATTTTCAACGCCGTATTGTGGGTGGGATTCTCGGTCACAATCCCGTCCCCCGGTTCGCAGATCCCGGCCAGGACTAAATTTAAGCCTTCGGTAAAACCGTTGGTGACGAGGATCTCCTTTCCTGCCGGCTCCACCCCTTTATTCTTCAGGTATTCCTTTAAATAGTCCAGAAGGGGCCGGTACCCCTGGGCATAGCCGTAATTGAGAATCTTTCCTTCTTCCAAAGTGAAACGGTCAAGAAAAGCCCGCTTGAAGTCGGCAATGGGAAAGAGTTTTCCGTCGGGGGCAATACTTTTAAAGGAGATCATCCCCCGTTCCCATTTTAATTCGGATTTTTCAATATCCAGGTCCACGGCGGCCCTCGCCTGGACGGTCAACCGCCCTTCCCACGAAAGCTCCGTCGCCGTTTGGTCCTTCACTTCCACCGCCGCCACAAAGGAGCCCCGCCCTGGCGTGGTATGGATAAACCCTTCTTCCTCCAAGTCCTGATAGGCTTGGATCACCGTATTCCGGCTTAAATTAAGGGCGACCGCCAGTTCCCGTGTGGAAGGAAGCCGTTCGCCCGGCCGGAGAATACCGCTGAGGATCTGCTTCTTCAGATACTCTTTAAGCTGAAGGTAAACCGGCCGGCCTTCTTGACACTTAAAATCATCAAACATTTCCTTTCTCCTTGCTTCTTGCTCCCTATTATACACCAAACCCCAAATATGAAAAGAACCACAGATTAACTCTTTCCGTTAGACTGTGGTTTAGGCTGGTTCACTTGGTCTGTTGGTTCAAGGCTCCGCCCCGATGGCTTGAGCATGATCCCGCCAGCGTAGACTCCAGACCGCCGGCCGGTTATCCCGAAAACTGAAAAAAGCAAGGATCTTCCCATCCGGGCTCCAGCAGGGTGGTCCGCCGTTGAGGCTAACCCCGTCGCTAATGAAGAACTTTTTTCCCTCCTGAAGATCCTGGACAAACAAGCTTCCCCGGTCCCGGACCGCTTTGCCTTCGGGATCGGGCTGCCCGCCGGTGGAGATGTAAGCTAAGTAGCGACCGTCGGGCGAAACCGAGGGATGCCGGTTGTCGTCGGCATTATCCAAAAAAGGAAGGTTCTCCCCGGTGTTTAGATCATAAACCCAGATGCTGCCCCGGTCCAGACCCCAAGCTTCGGCCCGGCGTCCGGCCACCTCGACCAGGGTCTTTTTCTGTCGTAATAAGGTATAGTAGATTTTATTGTTCTTTCCCCAATCGGGAGTGGCAATAAATCCTTGCACGTTAGCAAGGAGCGTCTTTATCCCCAAACCATTTTTTTGAATGGTCATGAGCGAGGAGGTATAGAGCCCCTCCCCCCGGACAAAGACCAAAGTTTCTCCGGAAGGCGCCCAGTCCGGGTCCCGATCAAGCGGACCAGTGGTCAAACGTTTACCGGCGCCGGAAGGATATTCTTTCCACCAGATCCCGGTCGTCAACACCCGTTGTTCCGGGTCAAGGGTTGTTTTCCGGACCATAACCACCCCGCTGCCATCGGGCGCCCACTTAGGTGAGGTATCAATCAGGCTGCCCGTTCCGGTCCAGAGGACCGGTTCCGCCTTGGACCCGGGCCGGTACAACCAGATCCGCATCCGGGTCCCGATTTCCCGTTCCTTCTTGCCGGAAAAGGCGATCCATCCGTCCGGCGACCAGTCCATACTCCAGACATCATATTGTTCAGGAATGACCCGGTCGGGCCCACTCTTCTGTTCCTTCCCGTCCGAGGAGGGGCTGAGCAAAAAAAGAAAAGCGACAACCGATCCTAAGATACAGCGCAAAAAATGTTTCTGCAAACCTGTCCACATCCGCCATCCCCTCCCGCCTCCTTATTTCGCCCTTCCTTTTTTCCTTTCCTCCTGGATTTTATTCCCTCCCCAGAATCCGGAGCTCCGGCTCCAACCAGTACCCGGTCCGCTGGAAAACAACGGCCCGGACTTCCTCAATCAAGGCCAGTACCTCCTGGGCGGTGGCCCCGCCCAGATTGATGATGAAACCCGCATGTTTGGTCGAGACTTGGGCCTTCCCCACCGTTTTTCCCTTCAACCCCGCCACTTCAATCAGCCGTCCGGCATAGGCCCCCGCCGGTCTTTTAAAAACACTGCCGGCGCTGGGATACTCTAAAGGTTGTTTCTCCCGCCGCCGGGCGTTCAACTCTTTCATCTTCGCCCGGATCGCCGTTTCATCCCCGGGGGTCAAGCGGAGAAGGGCTTCCAGCAGGATTCCATCCGTCCGCTGCAACACACTGCTCCGGTAAGCCAACTCCAATTCCTCCCGTGTCAAGCGGGTAAAACCCACCCCCGGCCGGTAGACCTCGGCGGCGACCACCACGTCTTTCATCTCGTTCCCGTAAGCCCCGGCGTTCATATAGACCCCGCCGCCAAGGGATCCCGGGATCCCGGAGGCAAACTCCAGCCCGCTCAAACCATGACGGGCCGCCGTCTCCGCCACCAGCGCCAGGGGAGCGGCCGCCCCCGCCCGTAACTCAACCCCTTCCACGGTAATCCGGCCAAAATCCGGGCCGAGACGGATCACCACCCCGCAGATGCCCCCATCTTTAATTAAAACATTGGTTCCCCGCCCCAACAGCAGCCAGGGGATGCCTTCCCCGGCACAGTAACGGACCAAGCGGTCGAGCTCGGCCCGGGTGTTCACCTCCACCAGCAGATCGGCCGGTCCGCCAATGCGGAATGAAGTATAACCGGCCAATGGTTCATCATAGCGGAACCGGTATGGCTTAACCGCGGCAATTAACGCCTCCCGCCAATTTTCACCTTTCATCCGACAACTCCTTCCGTTCTCGTCCTCGCCTACCCCGTCTTGAAGCGGTCATTAAACGGCCTCTTCGCAACCTGCCTGGAAAATACTCTCGCCGCTCGCTCCTCATCACTGGTCGCTCGTGGTAATGATTGCCTTTGCCCACATTTATCCAGCCGGGCCTGAATGGTCTTCTCCGGTCTGCCCCGGCCGTATGATCTTTCTCCCTTGGTATAAACTATGTTCCAGAAAGGATGGATCACCGATGGAACTTTTTATGCCCAGCCGGGCCTTTTTTGAACCCGGCGCGCTGGAGTATCCCCTGGGGCGTAAACTTTACGATCAATTGACAGCCCGGGGGATCCCGGTCCGGATCACCCCTTCCCACAACCGCGTCCACGGCATCCCCGGAGAAACACCCCAGATCGCTTACAGAGAAGCCAAACGCACATTAGTGGTAGGGGTTAAAAAAATCCTCAAACTTGATTCCTGCCGCCCTTCCGCCGACTATGAGTTTGCCCTCGTCACCAGCTGCCCGGGGGGGTGCCAGTATTGTTATCTCGCCACTACCCTGGGGCGTAAACCTTACGTCCGGATCTACGTCAACCTGGACGAGATTTTCGCCGCTCTCCAAAAGTATATCGACCAAAACCGTCCGGCGATCACCAGCTTTGAGGCGGCCAGTACCGGTGATCCCCTCGCCGTCGAACACCTGACCGGTTCCTTACGGAAGACTATCGACTTCTTCGGGGAGCAGGAATACGGCCGGCTCCGCGTAGTCACTAAATTCGCCAACGTGGACGGGTTGCTCGCCGCTGAACACCGGGGACACACCAAATTCCGTTTCAGTATCAACTCGGCCTATGTGATCAATACTTTTGAAGCCAAAACAGCGCCCCTCGCCGAACGCTTGGCCGCCGCCGGCAAGATGGCGGCCGCCGGTTACCCCCTGGGTTTTATTATTGCCCCTTTATTCCTATACGAACACTGGCAAGCCGATTACCGCCAGTTACTGGAAGACTTGGCGGTCTGGCTCCGGCCCCACCACCCGCCCAGCCTCAGTTTTGAACTGATCTCCCACCGTTTTACCGCCCGGGCCAAAAAAATTATTCTGGAGCGCTTTCCCCAAACCAAACTGGAGATGAATGAAGCTAAGCGCAAACTAAAATGGGGAAAATACGGCTATGGCAAGTACCTGTATCCCCCCACCCAACTTGAAACCTTAAAAAGTTGGTTCACCCAAGAGATTGGACGCCTCTTCCCCCAGGCGGAGATTGAGTATTTCACTTGAGGGAAGCAGAAGTCCTCCCCGATGGAGGGAGGTAATACTCAAAACGGACAGCCGATCCGTAATAATGCCGGAGAATCTGCCGGTAGGTATAGCCTTGAGCAGCCAGGGCCGCCGCCCCCCATTGACTCAAGCCCACACCATGGCCGGCCCCATTCCCAATAAAAAGGAGGGTGGTCGCCGGGGGTAAGGTTACCTCCTGGGTAAGTTCCCTCTCTTCCGGACCGATCAAAACCCGGAAGTTGGCGCTGGGCAAGAGCAACAACCGGCGGAGTTCTTCGTTCTTCAGCTGAACGGTCCGGCCGTCCCCGGCAAAGCAAAACCCCACCCGTTCCCCCGCCTGGTTATAAAGGGGGGTGGCCACCAGCCCCTTTTCCCCCGGAACGCCGATGATCCGGCCTACCTCCTCCAAACTAAACCGGTAGGTCTGGGGCCATTGGTAATTCTTCCCGTTTTGATCGAAATCATCCACCGCCCGCAAGTAAGGCAGAGGAGGTCCCGCCCAGACTTCCTCGTTATTCCGCGTCCGCCCGCCGCTGCTTGAATGATAGACGGCGTTAATCGGCGCCCCTTGCCAGGTCAGCACC
Source organism: Bacillota bacterium (assembly GCA_012735135.1). GTDB lineage: Bacteria > Bacillota > UBA4882 > UBA10575 > UBA10575 > Capillibacterium. Next base: position 18,365 of record JAAYHY010000113.1, read on the forward strand.
TCTCCGGCCGTTGCCGCCACCGCAGTCCGGAAAACCTCCGCTTCCGGTAGACCGCGGTAGACTTGGCAATGTTCATCAGCGCAAAAATCATAAGCCGTATGCCTTCCCAGACTATATAAAGTATATGAACGGATGGCCACCGCATTCGCCTTCAGCGCCTCCAAAGGCCAACTGGCATAGGCTTCCCTCCCCAAAACACCGCAGACATAATCTTCCAGGTTAACTTCGTTAAAGAAGAGAAGGTTATCCCCTTCCGGCCAGAGAAGCAAGGTTCCTGGGTAGACCTCCCCGTTGAGCGTGAAGCCCCCCTCCTTGCCACGGAACAGTAAAGGCAACTCCGAACTGATCGTATCCCCTTTAGCTGAAAGAAGTATAATCCGTCCGTTGGTCATCTGCACCTGCCAACTGGATTGTTGGCTAATAGTCCTGTCTTCCACGGCCCGCCACGTTCTGAAAGGAAGATGGGGTTTGCGGACCAAATCCTTTTCCGGCTGGTAAAAGAGGGTCACCGGCTCCAAAAAGTTGAGCATAACGGGGAGATCCAGCGTCAATTTGACCGATAACTCGAAAGAAGTTTCCCTCTCCGCCGCGACCGGCATTAAGGAGAGCAGATTAACCCCGAGGATAAGCAAAAAAAGAAGGGCACACCTCTGTCCACGCATTATTCTTCCTCCGTCGGCGATGGCGTTGTCGATTGCGGTTTAAATTCGACACTTTTCAGCCGCTTCCTGTTCCCGGCGGCGCCCCTTCCCGGAAAAACAAAAACCCGTCCTCCTTTCGGAAGACGGGTCAAAACCAAGTCAGTTTGATTGTATCCCGATTCGGGTTTCCCCGATGGAAATCTCCACTACTTCAGTGAGCAAATCCGCGTAGCTATAAGATACTCTCCGTTCTACCTGTCTTTCCCGAAACTTGACCACAAAAACTTTGGGGTAAGTCTGTTCCAGAATCCCGGTAACCTGAAAAACTTTTTTCCGGCCGGTATTAGCTTTTAAACTGACCTCTTGGCCAACAAAGCTGTCCATATCGCGGCGGATCTTCTCCAAAACATTCGGTTCTTGCCTGGACAAACCTGTTCACCATCCTTCTTCTATACCATGTCTTAAGTATAGCACAGATTGTCCATTTTTGTCAAGAAAGAAGATTATAGCAAATACCGCCGAGCTTTGTCAAGACTCTTCGTTAAATTTTTTTTGGGAATCTCAATTAATTAGCATTCCCCATCCGCCATTTTTCTAGCCGGATTTGAATTTCCCGTTCGTATCCTTCCGCCGTCGGCTGGTAATACCGGCGACCTTTCAGCTCCGCCGGCAGGTAGTCCTGGGCCACAAAATGCCCGGGGAAATCATGGGGATAGAGGTAACCTTGACCGTGTCCCAACTGGCGGGAGCCGGGGTGGCTGGCGTCCCGGAGGTGCAAAGGGATGGTCCCCTGGCTAACTGCCTCCACATCGGCAAAAGCCTGGTCAATCCCGAGGTAACAGGCGTTGGACTTGGGCGCCGTCGCCAAGTATACGGCAGCCTGGGCCAGGGGAATCCGGCCTTCCGGCAAACCGACCATCTCCACCGCTTGCGCCGCCGCCACCGCCACCAATAAACCCCGGGGGTCGGCATTCCCGATATCTTCGGCCGCCTGGATCACCATCCGGCGGGCAATAAACTTCGGGTCTTCGCCCGCCTTTAGCATCCTGGCCAGATAGAAAAGGGCCGCATCCGGGTCGGAACCGCGGATTGATTTGATAAAAGCGGAGATGGTATCGTAATGGTTGTCGCCGTCCTTGTCATAACGGATCACTTTTTGCTGGACCGAATCGGCGATAATCTCTTCCGTAAGATAGCGCTTACCGTCCGCCGCCGGTTCGGTGGTCAAGGCAGCCAATTCCAACCCGTTCAAGGCCATCCGGGCATCGCCCTCGGCCACCCGGACTAAATGTTCTAAGGCCGCCGGCTCCAAGACCACCTGGAGGTCGCCCAAGCCCTTCTCCCGGTCATGGAGGGCCCGGTCAATCACGGTCTTCACTTCAGCGTCGGTTAACGGCCGGAGGCGGAAGATCCGGGAGCGGGAAAGGAGCGGCGTATTCACTTCATAATAGGGGTTTTCCGTGGTCGCCCCCAACAGGATAATTGTGCCGTCCTCGACCGCCGGCAGCAACGCATCCTGTTGTCCTTTATTAAACCGGTGGATCTCATCGATAAAAACCACCGTCCGTTGGCCGTGCAAAGCGTAACGGTCCTTCGCTTCATCAATTAGCCTTCTCAGCTCCGCCACTCCGGCGGAGACCGCATTGACCGTTTCAAAATGGGCCTTCGTATATTTGGCGATCAAAAAGACCAGGGTTGTTTTCCCGGTCCCGGGTGGTCCGTAGAAGATCATGGAGGTCAACCGGTCGGCTTCAATCGCCCGCCGTAGCAATTTTTTGGGACCGACAATCTCCTGCTGGCCAACGAACTCGGCAAAGGATTCCGGACGCATCCTCGTGGCTAACGGCGCTTCCCTTTTCCGTTTCGCCTCCCCCGCCGCACTGAACAGATCCATCTCCTCTCCTCCCTTGTCCAAAGATCCGTCTGCTCCAATTATCTCATATCCCCTTTCCATCCTCAACCGTCTGTTCCTTTCCCCGGCCGTCCAAAAAAAAGATCGGGCAAACCGGATCTTTGACGTTTATAGCCAGTATACATTCGGCTACGGCTAATTAAAATATTCGGTCCAGCTAATCTCCCCGGTGGGAGCATACCAGATTCGTTTCCCGGGACCACCGTCCAACCCGCGGAAGTCCAACCGCCAACGGTCAAAAACGAAGGGCACCGTCGAAAGCGGGCCAAGGGGGATCCCCTCTTGTCCCGCCCAGGCGTGAACCACCTTTTTGATCTGGGCGGTGGAAAAAGGCCCTTGGTTAGTCAAGACCACATCAGCCGCTTCAAACTGTTCGTACCGGTAGGCCGGGGAAAAGCCACCCACCCCCGCGGACTGCAGATCTACCCCTCTGATCTCCACCAGCACCCGAAAGGGTCCATTCACCTGGAGCCGCCGGAGTTCTCCGCCGTAAAAATATAAAGCGGCTTCGGCTCCGCTTTCCCGCCCAAAGGAACGGGCGGTATAGTCAATCGTTCGCCACTGGTTGTCCACCATCACCTGCAGTTCGCCGCAGACCCACAACCGATCGGGCCGGGCCCCGGCGGGTAACTGAAGAAAATAGCCAAGATGATCGGGCGTGCCGTTCCCGTCCGCATCCACCAGATCAAAGCGGCCGGCAAAACTAAGCACTCCGCCGGAAGCGGGAGTTTCGCCCTTGGCCAATAGATTCAAGGCAAAGACCAGTAAAATTTGGATGGAGATTAATAAGACCAAGTAATAACCGGGATGTTTTTTTGCCATGTAGATTGCTCCTTTGTCTGCTGCGTTCTTTGTTAAGCATTTCCTGTTTCGACTTTCCTTTCATCCACTACCGTAATTAAGTATTTTCGGGCTGCTCGACCAATTCCCTTCAGCAAAGTTCTGGTATTTACAACATCAACCGGTGGACCATCTTCGTTACTTCATCGGTATGGAACGGTTTGATCAGAAAATCCTGAGCTCCAGCTTTAATCGCTTGATAAATCAGGCTTTTTTGCGTTACCGTGCTACAAACCACAATTTTTACATCGGGTTTAAATTTTTTCAACTCCTTGATCACTTCCAGCGGATTGGCCTCCCCGATGATCAGGTCTTTAATCACCATGTCCGGATTTTCTTTGAAAAAAAGCGCTAAGCCCTCGGTTACCGTCGCAGCGTCAAAACACTCATTACCGTCGCGGATCAGGATTTCCTTTAAGAGCAACCTGAAGAGCGGGGAATCGTCAATAATAAGAATCTTCGCCATCTTCCCCCTCCTCCCGCACAAATTCCTAATAATATTTAAACTTCTACGATAATAGATAAAATCCTGCCTTCGGTTTATTCCGGTTGTTTTTTTATCCCTGAGCATAAAAAAAAGGCCCTCTTCAGGCCTTTTTTAAATCGCTTATTTCGCCGTTATGCACCTCATAACTCCAATTCCGTCCGGAATTGTTATCCCAGTGGTCGGCACCGTCATGGAAACAAAAATTGAAGCGGGTCGCATCGTTAATCACCAAGGATGTCGACCAACTCCCGTCCCGGCCATTTTTCATCTTAATAACTTGGACATCCCGCCACACTTCAAAA
>JAAYHY010000114.1 GCA_012735135.1 Bacillota bacterium
TCTTGATCTACGGTAATCTGGTATTGGGCCATTCAAATTCCTCCTCTTAGAATTTTGGTTTGTCCAACTACTATTCTAACTGAGGAATTTGTTAATGGCCCCTCTTTTTTTGGAAACCAATTTTACACCATTATACGGACTTAACTCTGTCAACTTCCAAACACCTTCAATTTCTGTTTTTATCTAATTTTATATCTGCTTTAATGCTTTTTCCAGAAGACAAAAGGAAATATCCGGGTATTTCTTGGCAATTAGCCCTAAGGCCGAAAAAAGATAATTCTGATCAAGATAAAAGCGGGGTTTCTGGGGTTTCAAAAGTTCCGGACGGTCCGGGGTAGGCAGGACCCCGGCCAGAATCCGGGCGGCCGCCGGAGAATGAACCAACACGCCGCCGGTGCCGATCACCGTGGGCAGCGTGGTCAGATCTTTCCCTTCTTGGCGGTAACAAACACCTTGGGGCGAATAGATCTGTTCAATCCTCCCCACATGCCGTTCGGTGGCTCCTTTCACCGCCAGATAACCGAGGACCGTTTCCAACCGTTGGTCATCCGGGTCCGCCGGAAGGTAATCCGGGTTTTTCGACCGGGCCCGGACCCCGGTGATCACTTTTTCCTCCGGAAGACCGGCTAAAGCAGCCACCATCGCCGGCGTGAAATGTTCCAGCAAGGCGGAAGCGCTAACCCTCATCCCCAGGTCGCCTTCGACGCTCCGTTTCACTTTCGGCTCAGGTAAGCCGGAGAGGAAAACTTGGGGGCGGACCGGACGGCCTTCGGCCACACTATGTACATCGGTCGTGGCGCCGCCCACATCCACCACCAAGAGATCGCCCCATCCCCCTTGTCCGTTACCGGGTCCGGTGGCCAACCGTTCAGCCGCGGCCAAAACCGCCGCCGGCGTTGGCATCAGAATACCATCAATCTCCCGTTCTACATCGGCCAGGCCTTTGGCCCGGACGATCCGGGCTAAAAAAACCTCCCGGATCTTTTCCTGAACGGGTTTTATGTTTAAGCGGTCCAGCTCAGGAAGGACATTGGGCACCCGGTAACAAATCTTCCCGGCGCGTTTTAACTCTGCTTCCACCTCCGGCGCCACCGTCTTATTTCCCGCTATAATCAAGGGGGCAGTCAAAGGACTGGCAGCCAGAAGCCTGCCGTTGTGCCGGAGGACCGTCTGGTTGCCACCGTCAGTCCCCCCCGCCAGCAAAACCAGATCGGGCTTGAGGGCAAGGATCTCTTCCAGCTCGGAGGGGGTCAATTCAAAACCATAGGTCCCAACCACCCGTGCTCCGGCCCCAAGCGCCGCTCTTTTGGCTGCCTCCACCGTCAACTCGGGCACCAAACCGATGGCTACCAACTTCAACCCCCCGGCGGCACTACTGCACGCCAAACGGGCTTCATAAGAAAGCCGGCCAATCTCCTTGGCCAGCTGCTTCAGGGCTTGGTGGTAACCATTAATTAATCCTTCTTCCACCGTCGTCAAGGCGTGCGCAGAGCCAAGCACGGCCGGTTCGGCCAGGTCAACCGCGGTCAACTTGGTATAGGTACTTCCAAAATCAATCAACAAATAGGGTCGCACACCGGTCACTCCTGGTCGGCTGTTTCCCGCCTCCTCAATCGGGGGTGGGAACTTGAAAGTAGTCAAGCAATCCTTGGCATAAGCCTTCGGCGATTGTCTCCTGAAACTCCTCGGTCAGGAGGAGTTTTTCTTCCTCTGGATTGGAGATGAAACCCATCTCAAAGATAACGGCCGGCATCTCCGCTTCCCGGGGCAGCACAAAATCCTTGCTGGCCATAATCCCACGGAAGTGTTGTTTGGTCCGGGCCAAGACTGATTTCGCCAAGGCCGCCGCCAAAGTCGCGCTCCCTTCCCGTTCCGGATGATGCCAGATCTCCAGGCCGTTCACCTTCCGGTTGTCATGGTAATTGGCATGAATACTCAGGAGAACGGAGCCTCCGGCCCGGTTGGCTATGGCCACCCGGTCGTATAACCAAAGATACCGGTCGTCTTCCCGGGTGAGAAGGACTTCCGCCCCCAGGGCCTCCAACTTTTCTTTAAGACGAACCGCCACCACCAAATTTAATTCTTTTTCCCGCAAACCGCCCGGGCTAAGGGAGCCGGCATCAGCTCCGCCGTGCCCCGGGTCGAGAATGATCACCTTTCCGGATAAAGGCGCATTTTGGAGCTTAACGGTCATCTCTTTCCGGTCCTGGGTCCATGTGATCCGATACTGGTGCCCCCGGGGAACCGCCAATTCGACCTGGACCGTAGAGGGGATTTTTTCCCGGACCTGAAAAACCGACTGTCCCGTCCCCTCCTCCTTCAACCGGGCGCTCAGTTTGGTGTGGGGGATCTCAATATAGAGTTTACCCGTTTCCGGATGGTAAAGGGGTTCCCCCTGTAATGCTCCGGTCCCCTTCAGCACCAATTGCCCGCCATCGGCCCGGGGCACCCAGGCCGCCTCAATCAGTTCCGGAATGGTCCTGATCAAAAGACGTCCCGGATTGTTCTCGTCGACGGCGACCACACAGTTCCGGGGTTCTTTAATCTCCAAGACCAAACGGATGGTCTGGGAGTCAAATTGACTCACCCGGATGCTGGAGATCCATTGGTCATTCCCGGGAACCGTCAGGGCGGAACCGGTTAAGGTCACATCCCAGAGGTCAATCACCAAACGATGGGGATCCATCAGAAAATCAGTCTTATATTGGACCGGTCCGGAACATTCGATATAAATCTCCGGGGTCGCACTGGCCGATTGAAAGCCCACATCCTTTAGGACCGCATTAAAATCCAGGCGTAAACCGGCCGGAGCCGTGGTCCGCCGCTCCAGTTTATACCCGAGTAAATATTCCAGATCAAAAACAACCCGGACCGTCTCCTGATCAAAACGGCTGACCCGTACCCCTTTCACCGGTCCGCCGGCCAGTCCGTCCGTGGATAAAGCGGGGTCCAGATCCGGCCCGGCAAGATCAATCACCAGCCGTGCCGGTTCGGCCAACAGAAAGGAACGGTAAGTATAATCACCATTGATCAACAGATTATAACTATATTTCCCCTGGTTCGTCTCGCGTTCCAGCCCCAGCAGGATATTTTTTCCCCCGGCCGCCTGCACCGTAGAATGCCCGTGGAGGCCGGTGAGAGATCCGAGCTCAGCTCCGGTGAAGGAAACAAAGAAGAGCAGTAAGCTAAAGGCCAAGTTTAATCGCCGCTTCCAGTTCGCCGGTTTTTTCACAATCTATCCTCCCACCAAAGCAATGTCCGTTTATGAGACTTCGACCTGTAGCCAAGCCGTTCCTCCCCATTGTTGGCAGGGATCTATTGGCAGTTTCTTACTCCACCTTTGCCAGAGGCGCCAACTCCACCAGTAACTCTTTAATCCCCAGACCGGGAAAAGCCACTTTTACCTTGGCCTCATGGCCTTCTCCCTCCACGGTGATGACGGTTCCTTTCCCCCATTTCCCATGGATGACCTTGTCGCCCGGACGGTAACGGACGGGCGCGTCCGTCCGTGGCCCGGCCGGGGAGAGCGGTTGGGCCGTGGTGGGAAAAGCCGAAACCGGAGTCCGGGCAAGCGGATCTCCCCCGGCCGGCTCAAGCGCCGCCTTTTCAGGAGTGCGCAGCAGGGAAGGAGGAATCTCCTGCAGAAACCGGGACGGGATTTGATACTGGGTGTTTCCATACAAAGTACGCATCACGGCATAAGAAAGGTATAAACGCTGACGGGCCCGGGTCATCCCCACATAGCAAAGGCGCCGCTCCTCCTCCAACTCCGCCTCATCCAGGAGAGAGCGGCTGTGGGGAAAGATCCCTTCTTCCAGCCCGACCAGAAAGACCACCGGAAACTCCAGCCCTTTGGCGGAGTGGATCGTCATCAGGGTGATCCCCTCTTGCCCCTGCTGATATTGATCAACATCGGCCACCAACGCCACGGTCTCTAAAAAGGCGCCCAGGCTTTGGTCGTCACTTTCCTTTTCGAATTGAACGGTAATCGAAAGAAACTCGTTCAGGTTTTCTAACCGGCTCTCCGCCTCGACGGTCCCCTCCCGGCGCAAACTCTCCAGATAACCCGATCTCTCCATCACCCGTTGGGTCAAGACGGAAACAGGGACTGTCTCCCGTAAACAGAGCATCTCCTCTAAAAATTGGTAGAAAGCGGCCAGGGCTTTATGGGCCCGGCTGTTTAAAGTGGTGGCTTCACCCACCCGCTGGAAAGCTTCGAGCATATTTAGACCCTGCTCGTCGGCGAAAGCAAAAAACCGTTCCACCGAGGTCTCGCCAATCCCCCGTTTGGGGATATTAATCACCCGCCGTAAACTAATCCGGTCATTGGGGTTATAGACCAATTTTAAGTAAGAGAGTAGATCCCTAATCTCCTTCCGGTCGTAGAAGCGCAGACCCCCAACCACCTGATAGGGAAGGCCTTTTTGGATCAAAACCTCTTCAAAGACCCGGGACTGGGCATTGGTCCGGTATAAAAAGGCAAAATCCGAATACTTCCACCCTTCGGTCCGGACCAGTTCTTCCAGGGTCCCCGTCACCAACCAGGCTTCCTCCCGTTCATCGGCGGCTTTCAAGATGGTGACCGGTTCTCCTTCCTCATTCTCCGTCCACAGGGTTTTCCGCTTCCGGGCCTGGTTATTTTTGATTACCTCATTGGCCACTTTCAAAATGCTCTGGGTGGAACGGTAGTTCTGTTCCAACTTAACGACTTTGACTTCGGGATAGTCCCGTTCAAAATCGAGGATATTACGGATATCGGCGTTCCGAAAGCCGTAAATCGACTGGTCGTCATCGCCCACCACACAAAGGTTCCGGTATTTCTGGGCCAATAAATGAACCAAAGTATATTGGGCATGATTGGTATCCTGATACTCGTCGATCATAATATATTTAAATCTCTCTTGGTATTTGGCCAGGACCGCTGGGTTTTCGCGGAAGAGGCGGATCGTCAGCCGGATCAGATCATCAAAATCCACCGCCCTGCTGTCCACTAATTTCCGCTGATAAAGGGGGTAGACCTTTTTCACCACCCCCGCCCAGAAATCGGCGGCCGCAGCCGCATATTCCGCCGGTTCGACCAGCTCATTCTTGGCCTTCGAAATCGTGGCCAAAACGGCCCGGGGGTTAAAATTGGTCTCGCTTAAGTTCAACTCCCGCAGGACTTCCCGGACCACAATTAATTGATCTTGCGCGTCATAAATGACAAAATTACGGTCAAGCCCGATGGCTTCACCATCTTGCCGCAGAATCCGCCCACAAGTGGCATGGAAGGTTGCCAACCAAATCCGTCCGGCCTCCGGTCCGATTAAGTTGCTCACCCGTTCCTTCATTTCCTCGGCGGCTTTGTTGGTGAATGTAACGGCCAGGATCCGGTGGGGATCAACCCCGTTCTTTAACAAGTAGGCAATCCGGTACGTAAGAACCCGGGTCTTGCCGCTGCCTGCTCCGGCCAAAATCAAAAGCGGTCCTTCAGTATGGCAGACCGCTTCCCGTTGCGCTGGGTTAAGTTCGTTGCTCCATAAATCCAATCTTCTTATCCCCCAACCAATACTTACTCCCCGGGCTGAAACCAGGTTAGCCCGGATGAACAACCCCAATTACTGCTAATCTATCATACTGAACTTTCCCCTGTCAAGCTATTAAGGGTTCCCCGATAGAAAAAAGGCCGTTTGAAAACGGCCTTTTTAGATGGTACAATATGTTTAAGTTAAATTAATTGGCGGGCACAAACCCAAAGACGATACCGGCCACACCCAAGATTATCCCGACAATGCTCAGGGTCTTGTTGGATTTGGTCTGCTGCTCAACAGCATCAATCCTGGCTCCTTGCTCTTCTACTGCCGCTTCCAGAGCAGTGATTCTACTCTCCAGCAAGGAGATGTTGACATCGCCACGGGCATCTAACTCTGCTTTGAATTCCTGCTCAAGGCTACGCAGGGCATCGTAGACGCTTCCAATCTCGGCATCCAGTTCGGCAGCGGTTACATAATTAGCGTCCGCCAAAGCTTGCGCAATCAACGCTTTCGCCTGTTCTTCAGTAAGCGCAACCCGTCCGCCATTCTCCGGGAGAGCCACGACGCCGGTCTCAGCAATTTCAGCTTCCAAGTACTTCAGAACCCGGGCGGTCAGCTCAACCATCTCGTAACGGGTAGCGTACCTTTCGCCTTTAAACGTGCCGTCGGGATAACCCTTTAACAATCCGGCATTGTACAACAATGTGAAATTGTCGTAGGCCCAGTGCGTTGCTTTTGGCGCATCTTCAAACGCACCCATCGCTACCGGAACAACCGAGAATAGCATAGCAAGCGTAACCAAGACGACCAGAGTTTTTCTCATTCTAATCCTCCTTCTCTAATTATTTTTGAGCCAGTACAACTGGAGATTCGTTAAGGAACGCTTCATCCCCCCCAACCTCCAAAAACACAAGAATGGCTCTTACATAATAATATTCTCTTTCCCAGATCAAATTCCTTCCTTTTACACTAGATATTTTCAAACATTAATTGACATTTAGTTAACAAAAAAGCGATCTTAATTTCATTTCTCCTTTTCACTCCTTAAATCCTTCTCCCAATACTTCATGGACGTCGGTTATGATCACAAAGGCTTTCGGGTCTTCCTCTTTGACCAGACGTTTCAGCCGGATTTCTTCCGCCCGTCCCACGACGCACAGGAGAATCTCCCGGGCTTGGTCCGAATAGATCCCCCGCCCCGCGAGCCCCGTTACCCCCCGGTCTAATTCCGCCAAGATTCTTTGGGCGATCCGGTCGGAATGTTCGGAAATGATATAGACTCCTTTGGAATAGTTAAAACCCTCCACAACTCCATCAATGAGTTTGCCGGAGACCACAATTGAAATCAGGGCATAAAGCATCAACTCGACCGATTGAAAGACTATTCCGGCCAATCCGATCACCAATCCGTCCACCAGCAAGATGGCTTGACCCATTGATAAGCCGGTGAAATGGGAGAGGAGTTTGGCGGCTAAATCCGTTCCTCCCGTCGTCCCGCGGTGGCGGAGGGCCACTCCAACGCCAACCCCGGCTAAAACCCCTCCCCACAGCGAACCCAACAATGGATCCAAGGTCAAAGGCTGAACAATCTGCCCCCAATATTCGACGACCGCCGCCAACAGCACCGTGCCGAAAAAGGTCTTCATCCCGAAACCGGGGCCAAAAACAAGAAGACAGGCCAGGAAGAGAGGGATGTTAACCAAAAGAATGACCAGCCCCACCGGCCATCCCCACAAGTAGTAGAGGACGGTGGCCAAGCCGCTGACACCGCCGGCGGCTATTTTGTTGGGGATTAAAAACCAGACCAGGCCAAGGGCGGTTAGGTTGACCCCGATAAAGATCCCTACGTAATCAACGATCTCCCTTTTCAGGAAAGACCGCTTCTCTTTTAACCACGCCATCCGGTCTCCTCCCTGTTTACTTCCTTCTTGCCACCCCGCTGTTCGGCCCAGACCTTCCAGATAAAGCCGGGCAAGACCCGTAAGCGGTACCAACGGGCCGGTTCCCGCCATGCCCGGTAGAGCCATTCCAGACCAATTCTCCTCAAGAAAGCAGGCGCCCGTTTGGTCCGGCCGGCCCAGAGGTCAAGGAGCCCACCGACGCCGATCCCCACCGGGACCGTCAAGTTTCCCCATTGATTATATAACCAAATCTCTTGACGGGGAACCCCCATTCCCACCAGAAGGAGAGCGGGTCGGGCTTGGTTGATCCGCCTGACCACTTCCTCATTTTCCGTGGGGGAAAAATAACCATGCCCGCAGCCTACCACTTGGATTCCAGGCCAACGCCGTTCAAGATTGGCTTTGGCCGTTTCCGCCACACCCGGTTTACCGCCTAAGAGAAAAACCCGGAGTCCGCCCGCGGCCAGTTGGGTAAGGATGGTTTCCACCAGTTCCACCCCGGTAACCCTTTGCCGCTGCGGATAGCCGGCCCGGCGTAACGCCCAGACAATACCAATCCCATCCGGGACAACCAGATCGGCGCCGGAAAGCGCCCGGCCAAGCTCCGGATCGTTCAGCCCCGCCATCAACATCTCCGGGTTCAGGGTGACCACCCTTAACCTTCCCTGCTTTGCGCTGGAGAGGACCGTTTTCACGGATCGAGCGGCCGTTTCCACATCAATAACCTGGACCGGAAAGCCCAACACCTTTACTCTCCGGCCAGCACCATCCGTAACTGTTGAAGCAACCACCGGCGATCCTCCTCCCCTTTTTCCTCCATCCGCTCCGCCTGCTGCCGGACCCGTTGGAAGACGCAATCCCCACCGGCGAAAACCCCTTCCACCGCCGCAATGACTTGGTGTCCCAGGTCCGGCGCCGCCCACTCCCAGCAAGGCCACTGCATTTGGCGGCAAAAAGCATGGAGTTTTGGGTCGTCGCCCAAGCCAATCCCGGGCAAGCTGCACCGGGCCGCCAGTAAGAGACCGTGTAACCGCTCACTTAGGACCAAGGCCAGCTCCGGGAGGAAAGTCATCAAATCGGTCAAGGTCCTGACCGGACGCGGGGGGGCAAGACCGAGCTCCCCGGCCATCCTCTTCGCCGCCACTTCATCCCCGGGGGATAAAGTTAGCAGCCTGACCTCACCGAAACGGGCCTTAAGGGCCCCGAGGATTGGTCTTTTCTCCGTAACCCGCTCCGCCCGCATAATATAACCCACCGGGCGGGGAGGGCCCGTAGGCGCCAGGGCCGCCGGGACTAGCGGCAGCGGGTAGTCCCATAAGGGATCAACCCCCGAATAAAGCAGAGGGCCAGTCACCCCCATCTTCTGTAAAGCGGCCAAGGATTCCGGATCCCGGCAGGCAATGGCATACGCCCGGTTTAAAACCGGACCGGCCAGCTTTTGGCCCCAGGGGGACAAGGGACCGATCCCCTGACCGGCCAGGAGAATAATCGCCCGCCGATGCCAGGCCAGTTGTAAGAGGATAAGATAATAAAGGAGACTCCGTTTACTGGTCCCATCCTGAAAAATACTACCGCCGCCCCCCACCAAGAGATCCCCAGGGGTGATCAACCGTGGCAGTCGCCAAAGCTGCCAGCGGTTCACCACCAAAGATCCGGCCTCTTCCTCCCCGGCCGGAGGGCAGCCGGGATTGGATAAAACAATCAACTCGGAATCCGGAAAGTGGTCGCGGAAGAATTTTATGTAATAAGCGCTTAAAAGTTCATCGCCGAGGTTGCCGAAGCCATAATACCCAAAGAGGAACACCTTTGGCACCCAAAAACCTCCCCTCACCCCTATGCCCCGCCGTCCTGCTGTGGCATCCTTGCTTCCTCGCCGGTCATGGTTTTCCGCCCGGCGGTAACATAGGCCAACCCAAACCAGAAGAGAAAAAGATCCAGCGGCACCACCCAAAGGCTCTCGGTTAAACCCGCCACCACCCACCCAAGCAGGGCGCTTTGGACTCCCCGCCGGAAACAGCGGTCTTCACCCCAATCCCCCGGACAAAGGGGCGTCCGGAGCAACCGGTAGACCACCCCGGTAAAAAGGAGGACCGCCGGCAAACCCTTTTCCGCTGCCAATTGCAGAAAATGGTTGTGGGCGTGTTCGGCCTGTAAGGGATGGAGAGCGGCCCGTAACATATTACCGCCCCCTCCCGTCCAAGGATATTTCTGCACCAGAGCCCATGTTTCCTGCCAAATCCGGTAGCGATAAAGCATCGTCGCACTGTGGAAGGGATTCCGGCCAATCCGGCCGGACACCGACGGAAAAAATCCGAAAAGCAGTAACCCGACACCAAATAAGCGCCGGAGTTTTTCTTTTTGCCGCGGGCCCCAATAAAAGACAAGGGACACCAAGGCCGCAGCCCAAGCTGTCCGGGAATAAGTGAACAGTAAAGCCGGAACCGTCAGGACCAAAAGGGCCCCGGGTAAAAAAGTCCGGCGCGTCAAGGCTCCCTCCGCTTCCAAAAAGGCGACCAGAATTGGGAGGAGAAAAGCGAGGAACAAACCAGTCCGGTTCGGATTTTTCCAGAGGCCGGTGACCCGGAAAGGAAGAAAAGCCCGTTCCGCCGGGCCGGCCCAACCGGGGGGATAGGGCGGCGCGGCGGCCGCTTGGATAAAGATCAAACCCACCATCAGAAAACCGATGAAGAATAACACCCACACCCAACGGCGGTCCTGCCGGCTGTAGAGGCCGGCATAAAAGCCGGCGGTGACCAGCACAAACTCGTGTCCCAGGGCCAACAGGGATGAAGGGAACCCGGGAGAAAACAACGCAGAAAAATAAGCCCACCCTAACCAAAGGTACAGGAGGCTTTTCGCACCGGCATACTGCATTGGTAGAAGATACCCGGGCAGGAAGAGCAGGAAATTGAAGACAACCTCCGGCTGGAGGAGAACCAAACAGAGGTTGAAAAGGAAGAATCGGAGCCAATAACCGCTCAACCGGCTCTCCGGCTTGCTCACTCCTTAACCACCACCATCCGGTTAATCCGGCCGGTAAACTCCACATAGAAAGTGTGGAATTTCCGTTCCTGCCCGGAACGGACCGCTTCCCGCCCGAAAAAGATCCCTTCCCGTTCCCGGATGGTTCCGGTCCGTTCCAAGACCAGGAGGAGATCTTGCCGGCTAGCGAAACTTTCCCGGTTAAACTCACCAAAGGCCCGGTCCGCCCGTTCTCCTCCGGCCGCGGTTACCTTCCGGATAATCTTTCCCATAAATTCTCCGGAACGATCATCCTTGACCCACTGGCCAACAGCAAGTTGAGCGGCTAAATCCACTGCCAAACCAGAAACGATCACCTCTAAACGGACGATCCGCTTTTCTTTCCGGTCAAAGGGCGGCCAAACCTGAACGACAGCCCGAAAGACCAGGAGAGCAAGGGCCACCCCCAGCAGTAGATCAAACCAGGGCAGCCGGTGGCCGCCATGGCCTTTTTGCCACATAAGCCCAAGTTCCCCCCGGCCTTTAGCCGCCGATCACTTTTTCCCGCTCACCGGTGTGGATATTCAGACGCCAGGTCCCCATCTTTTCCTCGTCACCGGTGGGTTGCACGCCGGCACTAACCCTTAAGAGCAGTCCTTTACCGTCCGGCTCCCATTGGCGAAAGGAGACATTATACTGTCCTGCGGGAAAGGCCTGATCCAGCTGGAAGTTGAGCTTGTTTCTCTCTCCGACCTGGTAAACCTCCACCCGGTCAGTGCCGGCGGTACTCCGGATCTCAACGGCCAAATACCGGCTGTCGGGGGAGAAAGCAAGGATAATAGGATGTTCGCCGTAATAAACATCGACCGGGGTCAGCTGAACTTGATCGGAGCCGGGGGTTTCACCGGTCCAACTTAAAATTCCCAATGCCCCATGGGTTCCGGTGGTGCCAAAGGCCGCCCGCCGTCCTTCCGGGTTCAGGACCAGCGAAGCATAGCCGGCGCGCCCGGTCTCCAGTTCAGTAGAACTCCCCAGGGGCGTTAACCGGGCAGGAAAAGCTTGTAGATTAAAGAGCTTAGCCTCATTTTCCTTCTCCTTTTCCCGACTGATCCAGATCAGATCGGAACCAACCCCCCTTATCTCCTCAGTTTTCAAGAGACGGGCGGAAGAAACCCGGTACTCATCCTCCTCAAAACTAACGATCAGGTCTTCCGTCAGGTTGGCCGCTCGTGGTTGTTCCCTCTCCACCAGTTGGAGATTGGTGGTAAAACCAAACTTTCCTTCCGCCAGGTCCGACTCGTCCATCACTTTGTACCCGACAAACTCCTGTTTATTTTCGGCCCGCAAAGTCAATTCCCCACCCTGATAATCATTCCAAGCTTCTGCGGTCAGATAAGCCCGGAGATTTTCTTCACTTTCACCGGCAAGGCGCGCGTTTAAGTAAGAGTTTAAAAGTTCCCGGGCTTCCGTCCGGTTCCCCCGGGGAACCTCCGGTTGACGCTCGGGGGTTTTTAAATAATCCCAAAGGTTACATCCTTGAAAAGAAAGGACCAAAAGAAGGGAGAGCATTTTATAACCGGCAGTCAATTATCTCCACCTCACTACTTTATTTCCTTTATTCTCCCCCTTTTTCTTCCGGATTAACCGGCCCTGCCATACACCGGCACCGACAGATTAAGTTTTTTTCATAACTTTCACCAACAATGCAGGTATTTTCCGCTTTCTTCTGGAATTTATAAGGAGGCGCCGACAACGGCTACCGTCAGCTCCGGTACAGTAGACCCGGGCAAAGGCAAGCAGTCACATAAGCGTCAAAATGTTTTTCCAAACTGAAGACCTAAGATAAAAGAAGGTGAGTCAAGGTGGGTTTTATACGCAGGAAACGGGCTGGTAATCCTACCGGACCATTGCTCTTTCTCCTCGTCGCTACTGTTGTCTTTATCTTTCCGCTCCCCTTAGCGGCCAGCGCAGAAAGACAACTGTTTACCCCCGGAATCTATGTGACGCTCCCTCCGGACCAGGAGACGGAAGCCGAAGGGGTGGTCACTTACATCTTTCGCCTGGAAAATCTGAGGGATGAGACCGTCACTTTACAAGTGAGGGCGGTTTCCTCCCAGGGGTGGCCTTTGCTGGGTTCCACCGAGGAATTAACTTTAGCCCCGGCCACCGAAGATTACCTGGTTTACTCTCTCATCACCCCGGCTACGGTTGTGGCCGGCGCCAAGGATCAACTGGATCTTATCTTAAGCGAAAATGATCGGGAAGAAGTTTTTACCGTCCAAACAGTCGTTAAAACCGTCCGTCTGCTCCACTGGGAACCGCGCCCGCTCCTCCGGGCAAAGGCCGGCGAAGAACTCTTCATCCCGGTCCGCCTCCGGAACCTGGGAACCACGATCGAACGGCTTGAACTGGAGATCCAGTCCGATAAAGGGTGGCCGGTATCCGCCAATTCCACCCGGGACGCCATCTTTCCCGGACAGGAAGGAGAAGTTCTGATCAGTTGTTATATACCGGAAGCAGTCCCGGAAGGCACGTTGGGGGAGATCGTCCTCCGTTTACGCGACGCGGAACCGGAGATCCCTGAACTCAAACTGAAAATCCTGGTTAATGAAGCCCAACTAAGCCAAGGAGATCAAGAATTGACGCTCCCCTTAAATACAACCGTCAATTTTAATTATAGGCCGCCCAGCCAGAGTTCGCCTTTGCCTTGGCATTTAGCCTGGAGAACAAGGGGGAATCTCTTCACCGATACCCACTTTGACCTATTTTTCAGTAGCGCCCCTAACGCTCTGGCGCCGGCCACTACCTTTATGGGGGTAACAGGTGAAAAGTGGGCCCTACGCCTGGGTGCTTTAGGTCATAATTGGAACGGTCCCGTCCCCCCACCCACTTACTCTTCCTTCCTTTACTTTCAAGACCAAAGGTCTTTACCATGGAGCCTGTGGCTGGGCCCCCCTACTCAAGGGGCGACCCCGCGCTGGTGGGGAACGGGGATCCATTTTCGGCAACCCGATCTACACCTTACTTACATGCAAAACTTAGAACCGGACCGTTATTTTCAACACGCCTTGACCGCCACTTACCAAATTTATGCTTCGCCCCTTTACGGTTGGAAACTAACCACCGAAAGCGCCCTTGGTCTGGGCGAATCCACTCCGCTTACCCAAGGAGGGTTTGTCCTTTCCTACCGGGACGAAAACCGTGAGTACCTAAGCCAATATAAGCTGGGAACAGACTTTTATGACCGCACCGCCTTTAACGAATTCGGCCTGGCCGCCTACCTTTATCCCCCGGGCGAGCTTACGCTGACCACCGGATACACCTGGCGGGAAGAGACTTCCCCGGCCAATCTTTACCTGCTCAGCAATAAAGTTTGGTCCGAGTTGACGTTGGGAAACTATCGGTTCGGTTACGCCTATACCGTCCGCTCCGACGGGGAGATCAAAGAGTTAAAAGCCGGTACCACCCTGCGCTATCCCAGAAGCAGCCTCTCTTTCTCCATGAACTATAGTCTGGAAGAGCTGAGCAATGAACGGCAAGCCCTTATGTTAAGCGGTAATTACCGGCGCCGTTTCACCACCGACAATTACCTTGAAACCCTCTTTAAAGAAACCTTCACTTATAGCCAAGGGCAAAGGGAAAGCTTACCCGAATTCGGCCTTCGGTGGCGTTATATGGACAGCAATAAACCGTGGAACTGCTTTGGGCTCATCCAATGGGATCTGTCGGCCAAGCCTTTCAGCCAAATATCGGCCTTCCAAGCAGGGTTGGGCACCCAAACTGCTGCCGGAACGGCCTGGCAAGTCTATGCCCAACATTTTATTGAAGAGAATATTCCCCGTTACAGTTTGATTTTCCGTCTTGAACACCATGATCTCTACTTCTTGCCTTCCCCCTGGTCTGGAATCCACGGGAAAGCCTTTGTCGATCTCAATCGCAACGGGATTTATGATCCCGGCGAGCCGGGACTGGCGGGCCTCCCGGTTCTCCTCAACGGGAGTCAAGCAACGATAAGTAAAGAAGATGGCAGTTGGGAGATTCCTTTTACCGGCGCCGGCCGGCAAACGCTGGATTTTCCCGCGCTCCACCAGAATTACTATACCTTGGAAACCAAAAAGGAAATTTTTACCGAACGGAACAAATCCGTTTCCGTGCTTGTTCCTTATCTGCCGCCCACTGAAATCCAAGGCCGGATCTTCCTCGACACGAATCAGAATAATTCTTTTGATGCCGGTGAACAAGGATTGGCCGGACCGGTGATCGCCATCTTTGACCGTAACCACCAGCTGATCATAGAAAAAAGCACCACTTCTCATGGCGCCTTTTTCTTCACCCTGCTTCCGGGGGAATATTTATTAGAACTTAAGGAGGAGTCCTTAGCCGGTAATTACCTTTTGCCCCAACCTTTACCTTTCAAAGTAACGACCGATTCTCCTTTGGAGCTTTCCGTGGCGGTCACTCCAGTTACAAAAGGGATTGAATTCTCCAGTGAAGAGATAATCCCGCTGGAGTTATTGGAGACTTATACCGAAGAAAGCTGGTAATTAACTTTTACTTTATACACATCGAGCCTGGCGTATTCCAGCCCCCGCAATACTAAGCGGAAATAAACCTTTAACTCCAACCATCCGTTGGTATACCCGCCGGTGGTTAAGACCTGTTCCGTCGGTTTTAATTGGGACCAGTTCGTGCCGTCTAAAGACCATTCAATCGCC
This sequence comes from Bacillota bacterium, assembly GCA_012735135.1. Taxonomy (GTDB): domain Bacteria; phylum Bacillota; class UBA4882; order UBA10575; family UBA10575; genus Capillibacterium. The sequence continues at coordinate 15,091 of JAAYHY010000114.1, forward strand.
CCTTCTCCCAACCCTTGATCGGTCTCTCCGTAAATCAAGAGGCGCCAACCGGTCTTGCCGTTGGTATAAACCCGGACCGGAAGATATTGTTGGTTAGATGTGGGCGTGTAGTAGGAAGGATAACTGGGAGCTGGAAAAGGTTCGCCATGGTTGGGATGGGCGAGATCAAAAACGATCTCGGCGGGGCCGACTTCTAGCTGGAGAAGTTCCGGGATTTCCACCTTGATCTCATGTAGAGCCTGGTTATTCCCCGCGCCAGCTGGTAGTGCTAATAATATCAATAATAAAATCCCGGCAAACTGTGGAAATAAACAGGTTTTCTTCATTACACTCCCTCCACAGATCGCAGGGACACCCAAAAAAAGGATTTCTTCGGCGGCCCGGCGATCATAGTGAATAATCCACTTTAGACCCGTAGCTTTGCGCCCCCGTCTTTCAACGGGTTTGCCTTTATCGTGTAATCCTTCCATGATACTCTATGTTACTTTTATTATATACTAATTTCCTCTAAATAGCAATATTTTATGGAAAAACCATTGTTAAAAACAGGGTGCTGCTATATGTGCCCGGTTTTTCATCCCCCCTGAGCACTAAACGAAAGGATAAACTGCCCATCTGAAGCCAGGAGCTATTTTGGTCCCCCCTCATAATGACCACTTCCCTCCCAGCCGCCGGCATCCTCCGGTAATCACCGCCACTAATCTTCCATTCCATCCGTTCCAATGGAATCCTGTCCATCCCGGACTGAAAATCGGTACCGGAGAGAAACATCTGCCATTCCGTGTCAATGCTCCCAAAGAGAAAGCTTAAGGCCCCTTCTGATTCAAAATATTCCAGGGCCGGATCGATCGGATCAGTTTTTAATTCACCCAAACGCACATAAGAGTTGAGGAGTAAGAGCCAGCCGTCCAGCCCATAAATGTCGAGCAACCCCGCCTGAACCGGTAAAGAAACAACCGCCAACATCAAGCAGAGAACTAACCAACGGCTTCTGCTCCGGCCCATAACAACACCTCCTAAGGGACAAAAAGCGTATAAGTAATGGGGGCGGAGTAGGTTCCTCCCCATTCGTCCCCTGTTAGCTCCAGACGGTAAGAGATTGTTTTACTCTGTTTCAAACCGCTGGTGGACCCATGATCCCGTCTCCGGGCTAAAACCACGTAGTAACCTTGGGCGGGCATATTCCGATACTCGCCGTCACTAGTCCGCCATTGTAACCGGGAAATTGGAATAGTCCGGTTCCCATCCCGCAAGTCGGCTCCTGTAATCCGCACTTCCCACTCAGTGGGCAGATTACAACGGTAATCCACCCGCACGGCATCAATCCGTTCAAAGTATAAGCGTTGGCCGCCACGGGGTTCCCCTAAATCCACCACCGACGTGGAAAGGGAAAGTTCTACCCGTTGTGGGATGGTAAACTCAAGATAAGTATCGGCGGTCGAAACCGGAAGCGAACGGAGCAAAAAAACCGGAAACACACCTATAAGTAAGATCAAAAGGGTTTTCCGCATCCTTTTCCTCCTTCTTATTTTACTGTAAAGACCTTTTGGTAGCCGGTCTGGGTTTCGCCCCCGTAATCGAGAACGGCAATGGCAACATAAGCTCCTGGCTTCAAGGAGAGATCGGCAGTGAACTGAAGCTCGCGGGTGCTTTTCGGCAGGACCTTGAAATCGGCGATCCGAATGCTCCCGTGACTCTTGTTCTGATAATCAAGGATATTGATATAACCGGAAGGTTCTACCACCGAATCCCCTTCATTAACAAAGACCAAATTCGCCTCCAAGCCCGGTTTTCCCTTGTTTGTCACCGCATTGATTTGAAAGGAAGCAATATGGCCTTTCCGGAGCGCCGGTCCGGGAACCGTCACGGTGACACTGCCGCCCACCCGCCCACTGATCTGGACGCCACTGGTCTGCAGAACCGAATAGGGCAGAAATTCCACAAAAAACATACTCCAGTAATCACCGGGGGGCGTTCCCGGCGGAACCCGGCCGCTGACGGTCACCACTTTTTTACTCCCGGCCGGGATGAGGAATTCCTCCGGCTTGATCTGCAGCCAAGCAGTGGCCGACCTTTCCACCTGACCAGACTGGGTGAAAAACTGAACGGTCCCGTTTTGGTCGAAAGCCCAGTCCATAAAGAAGGTTTTAACCATTGTGTCTTTATCCTTCGCTCCGTAGACCTCAATCTGGCCTTCAAAGTAACCATCGTCACCCGCCGTGAACTGCAAACGCGGCGGAGTCACCACGACACTGTTGGTTTCCCCCGGCAAGGCGAAAAAGCCCACCATTAAGGTGAGCAAGAAAAACCTATACCAACGCATGAAGGTTGATCTCATTTTATTTGGCTTTCCCCTGTTTTATATTTAATCATTAAAGCGCAAGAAGGGTATATGTAACGGTAGAACGATACTGTCCGGCAAAGGGATTATCCGGCAGCCGTAAGGCATAATAAATATTAACGGACGTATTAACCGGTTCCCTGCCGCTGTCCACCACATTTCCGCCGGACGCCATTACATTTTCGATGGTTTCAGGGGTTGTCCCCCAGCTTAAATGATCCACCGGAATCTTTAGATCCGCATGTTCGGAGTTGACAAAATCAACGGCCGATACCCTTAATTCCCAACCATTGGGATAGTTACAACGGTATTTTACTACTAGCGGTGTCGTGCTGGCGATGCGTTCCTGCAAGACGCCACCGACTTCGATAAAACTCCCTAAATCAATGAGATCCGTCGATAATTCCAGTTCCAAAATTTCCGGGATCGTAACAATGATGTCGTGGGTTTTATCAATGGCCAAAGCCGATCCCACCAGCAAAACCAATAACAACATCGGTAAGATTAATTTCAATCCTCTCCGCATAATAAACCCTCCTCAGCTTCTGTACTTTTTTACTTTTTGAATAATAAAAAACCGGCCTAAAGGCATGCTGACCTTTAGCGCCGGTTTCACTACTCACTCATCCTAGACCAAGTGACCACATAAAGTCTAGGAGTCATCGTTTCGCTAAGCTTGTAAATTAAGTTTTTCCCATAAAATTTTTCCTTGTCAGAAAAATTATATGCCATCAACTGGACAATGTCAATCCTTTTTCCATAAAAAAAATGGCTCCCCGAGTTGGATTCGAACCAACAACCACCCGGTTAACAGCCGGGTGCTCTACCGTTGAGCTATCGAGGAATGCCTTGCACATGATATATTACCATGGTTATGGTTCTTTGTCAAGAAAAAATAGAATTTTGGTGTTCAGGATCTCTCTCAAGACAGAATATTCCCACCCGCCACCGGCGTTGATCATCTAGTATGCTCAAACAGACTGCTCACGGCCAGTTTCTCCCGGAGATCTTTGAGGGAGAGGTTCGTTGTCAGCCCGGATTTCTCCAGCCGGACCACTTTCTCGGTTTTCCCCGGAAGATCAAAGAAGTTGTCACTAAAAACCCCATCGACCCCCTCAATCTCCAAGTAAACAGCCTTGGCAAAGGCATTTGCTTTGACAATGATGATAAACCCGGTTTCATCCTCGGCGGTCTTTCCCACCAACATCCCGTTGAGCCTAATCTCCGCTAAAGTGTCCAAACCGGCACAGAAAAGAACCACTTCCGTACAGCCGGTCACGCGCTCATCAACCTCAAATTCCCGGGTATACTCGTAATCGTAATTGGCGAACTCCTTAACACGCGCTTCCTGATCCCGGTAATATGGATCGGGAAGACGCCCGGCCATTAATAAATCATTAAGGACGGAACCGGGAACCTGTGCAGGAATCCACTCCTCGGTACCCACTTTCGCATCTGCCATCTACCGCTTAAGTCAATCTTCATCATTGTCCCTTTTCCTCCCTGGCCATATTTTAAATCCCCACTTTCTTCAGCTCAATAAATGATTCCAACCTTGAAGTTCAGCGACCGCTAACCGGCATAGATAAGTCTTTAGATGTTTTGGGCGAACATAAAAAAAAGAGGCCGGCCCGATTCTCGTAAGCCTCTGAATCATAAGTGATACACCGGATTTTATCTCCGATATGATTATATCTAAGCGCAACACTGGTTTCAAGATTCCGCTTCCGGCTCCGCCCTGCCTGTGCCTGCTTTCTATAGACCTTTTTTTCCGCCACCATTGGCGCCTTAGTATTACGGCTTGTCACCGGCAGTAACTGCATGGAATTTACCGGATAGGCCCCGTTTTGCCGGAGCAAACCGTAGATAAATTCTATAAATATTGACGGTTTTGTTTCATTTCTTAGCAAATAAAGGAAAAGGAGTAGAAATAGCGAATCAAAGACAAGGAAAACATATTTTATTTTCAGAGCCGTATTAAAGAAAAAGGAGAGATTTTATGTCCAAACCTACCGGGATTAATCCCAAATTAACCGTCCTCGTTATCATCGGTCTTCTCCTGGCTGCTGCCTTGACCGGTTGTGTGCCCAGAGCCCCCCATGAGCAACTAGTTGCGGCAATAAAAAAAGTAAACGACCTCGAATACCAGGAAATGGCAGCCAAGGCATCCATGAGCCTCCAGTCGGACAATGCGGAAAACCAAAAGATTTATGAGTTGATCAGTAAAATCTCTTTCGAAGTAGTCCTCAAGCTGGATAAAAAAGACCACCGTTACTTCTTGGCTTTTGATCTTCTATATAAAGGAGTAAACTGCGGTAATTTAGCCTTATACTGCGATACGGAGAAAATAACCGCCCAATCGGTCTTCTTTGGGCCAAAAACCTTTTGTTTTGAATGGAAAGATCTCCAACGCTTAGCCCAAGATTATCTAGGTCTTCAAGTCCAGATTACTGATTATCTCCCTTTGCTGTTTGAAACCGACCAAAAAACCCGGAAACAAGTGGAAAAGGCGCTTTACGATTTTTACGCCGATTATTTCCGGGATAAGATCACCGCCGGAAACAAGCGGGTGGAATTATCCGTGATCGAAAACGATCAAGAAAAAAGCATTACTTGTCAAGAACTGATTATGCAAATGGATAACGATGACTTTTCCCCTGAAGAAATAGGCCGCTTTCTCCAAGGTATTCTCGGAAATTCCGCCGTCCGGAGTTTAATCAAAGAGAAAATCACCCAGTTTATCACCATTGCCAAGAACAACGGTGACTTGGCCACTTGGCCGGTTACCGAAGAGGAATTAATCGCCTTCCGCGATAATATTGATACCCAAATCGATCATTTTCAAGCCCTCTTGGCGTCGACGGCAGTCCAGGCCGGGACGGCCGCGGTGGAAACTTCCTTTACGGAGATGAATGGAAAAATCCGCATCGACAAAAAGGGGTTATGGCGTAACATGTTAACCACCCAAACCATGGCATATACCGTTCCTTACACGGGCGAAAAGATCGAGTATAAGATGACGATCGAACAAAATCTGGTCAACCCCGGACAAAAGCCGGCTTTTCCGGAATATCTCCCCGGAGAAGTCATCAACGTCGGCCAAACCTCCTCCGTGGAGTGGGAGGCTATAGCAGAAGAAATTTCCACCAACATATTTACCCAACTTCTCTTTAATCCCCTTTTCCAGGACATTGCGCAGCTTGGGCAGGAAAATGGCCTGTAATTATCCATTGAACAGCACCGGGATTATCGCGGGCCAGTCTGCCGGGGGAACCAAACAGCGCCGCCTGACGATCGAACCGCCAATCCCTAATGCGCTCTGAAAATAAAAAGAACCGCCTACCCGATGGGAGGCGGTTTATTTATTTATTTCAGTTTCCACACTGTGGCCTCATAGGGGCGAAGTTCCCCGGCGTCACTGTCCGGATAATTGCCAAGCAAACGTTCGCCATCGGGCTGCCGCCCTTTCCGTCTCCTCCTCTTCCGGCTCAGGTTGCACTCCACGTAGAAAACCCCTTGCCCATCCCGGCGGTAATACGTAAAAAGATTTTTCGTCTTTTTATTTACAAACTCAATTTCCCCATAGATCAACGCCCGGTGAGCCTTCCGCAATTGGATTAATTGACGGTAGTATTGGAAAACGGAGTCGGCCGCAGCCCTCTGGTCTTCAACGTTCCAAAACAGGCAATCGTCGTCCGTGCCGATCCAGGGCTCCGCAGTGGAAAAACCGGCGTAGGGGCCTTTGGTCCATTGCATGGGAACACGGGCGTGGTCCCGGCTGCCCGCCAAAACCCGCTTAAACGCCTTTTGATCGCCCAGTTCTTTCCGCCATTCAGCATAGAGGTTAAGGCTCTCGATATCCCGGAGTTCCTCGATGGACCGGAAATCCTTATTGATCATGCCAATCTCCTGACCCTGATAAATAAAGGGCGTGCCCGGAAGGGTCAGCAGCATGGTCGCCAGCAGTTTGGCCACCACCATCCGGTATTGGGGGTCAGAATCAACCCGCGAAACCATCCGTGGTTGATCATGGTTTTCAAAAAAGAGCGACATCCAACAGTGATTCCCGTAGTTCTCCAGCCAGTAGATGATGTATTCCTTATAGTAATTAAGATCATATTGATAATCATCAAATTTGCCATAACCCGGCATATCCAGATGGTCGAAGGAGAAAATCAGGTCAAGCTCTTCCCGGTAATCGGCGGTAAGCCTCTTCGCCATCTCCAGGCCGATCCCCGGGGTTTCACCCACCGCAAAGGCGCCATACGGGGCAAAAGCCTCTTTCCTGATTTGCCGGAGATATTCATGGAGCCGCGGCCCGTAAAAATAATGTTCCACCCCATAATTCCCCATCAATGCTCCGATCTTCTCATTCCCGTCGGGCAACCCTTCCCGCTTGGAGATGAAATTGATCACGTCCATGCGGAAACCGTCGACCCCCTTCTCCAACCACCAGCGGATCATGGCCATGATCTCCGCCCGTAGTTCCGGGTTTTCCCAATTTAAATCGATCTGTTTCTTTGAGAAGAGATGCAGCACGTATTGGTTGCGTTCCGGGCAATATTTCCACGCGCTACCACCAAAGAGCGAAGTCCAGTTATTTGGTTCGTCCCGGAACAGGTAGTAGTTACCGTACTTGGAATCGGGTTCGGCCAAGGCTTTTTGGAACCACTCATGCTCATCGGAGGTATGGTTTATTACCAGGTCCATAATCAATTTCATGTCCCGGGCATGAACCTCCTTAAGCAACTCGTCGAAATCCTCCATGTTCCCGAACTCGGCCATGATCTTATGGTAATCA
>JAAYHY010000115.1 GCA_012735135.1 Bacillota bacterium
GAATTTGAACTGGTGGAAATGTTCCACCAGGTTTTTGTTACTGGGGAGCCCCAAAGCCGGGAATTTGAACTGGAAGCGCCCCACAAGGCCTATCTGAAGGTGGAGATTACCCCGATCCGGTTTGGGGAGGAGGAGGAAGCCCAGGGGGTATTGGCGATGGTCCGCGACTTCACACGGCTGCGCCGTTTGGAGACGATCCGGACCGATTTTGTGGCCAATGTCTCCCATGAGTTACGGACGCCCTTGACTTCGATCAAGGGGTTTATCGAAACCCTTCTCGACGGCGGTTTGGAGAGCAGGGAGACGACGAAACGGTTTTTAACCATCATGTACCAGGAGACCGACCGGTTAAACCGGCTGATCTCTGACCTGTTGGATCTTTCCCGGATCGAATCGGGCCAGGCCGAGTTGAAACGGAACAAACTTTACCTGGCGCCTTTGGTGGAGGAAGTCCGGCTTACCCTTCAAGAGCGGTTGACGGAGAAGAATATCACGCTTTCGGTGGAACTGGGGCCCACCCCGGTTTGGGCCGACGAGGACCAGATCCGTGAAGTCTTGGTCAATCTGATCGATAATGCCGTCAAGTATTCCACCGCCGGCGGGCATATTAAGGTAATGGAGCATAACCGTGGGGATCAACAGGAGTTTGTGATCTGTGATACGGGGATCGGGATCCCCAAGGACAGTATCCCCCGGATCTTTGAACGTTTTTACCGGGTGGACAAGGCCCGTTCCCGGGAGATGGGCGGCACCGGACTGGGGTTATCCATTGTCAAGCATATTATTGAGCGGCATGCCGGCAAAGTCTGGGTCGAAAGTGAACTGGGGAAGGGCAGCTGTTTCCATTTTACCCTCACCAAGTACCAGGAAGGCAAGGAATAAGGGGTGAATCGATGGAACGACTCCAAAAGTTCTTGGCCCGCTGTGGGGTGGCTTCCCGCCGCCAAGCCGAAGCGTTGATCCAAAAGGGCTTGGTGGCGGTCAACGGGGAAGTGGTCCGGGAATTGGGGGTGAAGGTGGACCCCGACCGGGATCGGGTGACCGTGGCCGGGCGGGCGGTGCGCCTGGAAAGGGAGAAGATCTATCTGCTGGTGAATAAGCCCCGGGGGTATATCACCGGTAACCGGGATCCCCAAGGCCGGAAGACGGTCTTGGCCCTCTTGCCGGAAGGTTTCCCCCGGGTCTTTCCGGTTGGCCGGTTGGATTACAATACCACCGGCCTTTTACTTTTAACCAACGATGGGGAGTTGGCCTATGCCTTGACTCACCCTAAATTTCAGATTAAAAAGGTCTACCGGGCGTTGGTCAGAGGGGTCCCGGACCCGGCGGCGCTCTCTGCGCTCCGGACGGGGGTGGTCCTGGAGGACGGGCCGACACTCCCGGCAGAAGTGGCTATAATCAAAGTCGAAGCGGGGAATGCTATCCTTAGTCTCGGCTTGCGGGAAGGACGGAAACGCCAAGTGCGCCGGATGTGTGCGGCCGTCGGCCATCCGGTATTGGCTTTGGAACGGGTGGCGATGGGACCCTTGCGTTTAGGGGACCTGGCGCCGGGCCAATACCGGCGGTTAACCGCGGCCGAACTGAAGGCGGTTCGAGACCTGGTGGCCCAGGCCCGTCAGGCTGTTGAGGGGGGAAAGGAGTAGGGAATGCTCCGGGTAAAAAACGGTGACGGTTGGGAGATGGTTCCGATCAAAGCCCGGATCCGGTTGGATTTCCGGGGGGACGGGACCAAGCAGTCTTTATTCTTTGGGAAAACCAAGCCGGAAGCGGCGGCGGAAGATCTGCGCCAGCGGCAGATTGCGACTTTAAAAAACCTGCCTTGGCAAGGAGTGACCCTGGAGGAACTCAAGGCCGATTATGAGGTTTATACGGTGGACACCCACGAGCACGGGGAAAAGATTGCCTTTGCCCCGGTGGAATTGACGGTGACCGCCGATTCTTTTGAAGACCTCATGGCTTTTGTCCTCCGGGAGGAGTTCCGGAAGATTAAAATCCTGGAGCCGCCTGAACTGACCCTTTCCCATCTGGATGTGGAAAGGACCATTTTTAGGTTGGGACAGGAGTATAGGAACGGCTTAAACCAGGAAAGCTATTTACATTAAGTCTGTTCATTTAAAGGGTGTTGCCGTGTGAGCCCAAGCTTGAAGCGCTTTTTCACCAAAGATCTCGGTCTTGATCTGGGGACCGTCAACAGCCTGGTCTATGAGAAGGATAAAGGGATTATTTTCCGGGAACCTTCAGTGGTAGCCATCCACAAAAACAGTAATCAGATTGTGGCGGTCGGCCATGAGGCGGAGCAGATGATCGGGCGGACGCCCGGTCATATAATCGCCCTCCGGCCCTTACGGGAAGGAGTAATCGCCCATTACGAGCTGACCAAAGAGTTAATCCGCCATCTTCTCCAAAAAGCATTGAAACGTAAGTTCGGCTTCAAACCGCGGATTGTGATCAGCATCCCGACGGGGGTTACCGGGGTGGAGCGCCGGGCGGTGCTCGATGCGGCCCTGGGGGCGGGGGCCGGGGAAGCTTTTTTGATTGAAGAACCGGTGGCGGCGGCCATCGGGGCCGGCCTCCCGGTGCAGGACGCCATGGGGAACATGGTGATCAACATCGGGGGCGGGACCACCGATGTGGCGGTAATTTCCCTGGGGGGCGTGGTGGCCGGCCTTTCCATCCGGGTGGGCGGCGATGCGATGGATCATAGCATCATCCGGTTTATCCGCCGGCAGTATAACCTCTCGATCGGGGAACGCAGCGCTGAAGAGCTCAAAATCCGGCTGGGTTCGGCTTATCCTTTTCCCGGCGAGAAGGAGCGGAAGGAAGAGGCCCGCGGGCGGGACCAAGTGAGCGGGTTGCCCAAGAACATAGAGGTGACCGCGGAGGAGATCCGGGAGGCGCTGCGCGAACCGGTTACGGCAATTCTTAACGCCATCCGGCAAGTGGTGGAGAAGACCCCGCCCGAACTGGTCGCCGACATTATGAACCAGGAGATTATTATGACCGGCGGCGGGGCGCTCTTGAAGGGTTTGGATCAATTGGTCGGCAGGGAACTGGGGATGAAGGTGAAATTGGCCGAGGATCCCATGGCCTGTGTGGTTAAAGGCGCCGGGATGACCTTGGAACACTTGGCTACTTTAAAACGGGTTTTAGTGGCGCGTAAAAAATCCACCCGTTAGAGGGCGGACAAGCCCCCGCCGGTAAAGAGTTTAGGCTTAGTGGCGAATCCATCCAGGATTCTTTTTTTATGTCGCCCTTTGTTTCCAAAAGGAATTTCTGTCTTGATGATGAATACTTATGTTTATAGGGAAAGGCCATTCCTTTCGGAAAAGTAAATGGGTTAAGAAGGCGGATGCGGAATGCTGAAGCGTAGTTGGGTAGTCGGGGTCGGTTTGGCTTCCATGTTATTAGGGATGCTCTTGGTTTTTCAGTTCCGGACGGAAACCAATGTCAAGACTTATTTACCACAGTTTAAGACGGTTAGTGAATTAGGGATTAAGTGGAGCCGGATGCAAACGGACCTCAATAAAAAGGAAGAAGAGTTACAAAGGCTCCGTCAGCAACTCAAGGATTATAACCGGGACGCCGAACTGAAGAGCCTGCGGATGGCGGCCGGGGTTACGGCGCTCCGGGGTCCGGGAGTGGAGATTACCCTGACCGATGTGACGCGGCCGCTCAGAAGTTACGAGGATCCGAATTTATTTATAGTTCATTATGACCAACTGGAGCTTTTGGTTAACGAGTTGTGGGCGGCCGGGGCGGAAGCCGTCGCCATCAACGGGGTGCGGCTGGTCGCCCAGACCGGGTTTAGTTGCGCCGGGACCACCATCCTGGTGGGGAATAAAAAACTGGCGCCTCCATATGTGATCCGGGCGATTGGTGATCCGCAGACCCTCAAAGCGGCGCTGACAATCCCCGGAGGCTACCTCGAGTCACAAATCCTCCCCTTTGAACTGGGGATTACAATTAAACAAGAGAACAGCCTCTACCTCCCCCCCTACAAGGGCAGTTCGGTTTTTACTTATGCGGAAGAGGTTCCGGAAGAGATCGAGGAGATGTTCACCGGGGAAGAGGAAGAGGGAGATGAAAGAGAAGGGGAGAATGGTATCCTCTTAGAAGGGGAACCGGTGGTGGAAGGGGAAGAACTGTAATGTTATTGGTCCCATTATTCGGTGTCGGGCTCGGGGTAGGGATTGGTCTCCTTTTACCCTGGGAGATCCCGATTACCTATAAAAGTTATACGGCTTTGGCTATTCTGGCGACGGTCGACGCCATCTTTGGCGGGATGCGCGCCCAGTTGGAGGAGAATTTTATCTTTTCCAAGTTTATGGTTAGTTTTTTTGCCAATGCAATCCTAGCGGTCGCCTTGGCTTACTTCGGGAATATCCTGGGGATCGATATTTACATGGGAGCCGTGGTGGCCTTCAGTATCCGCCTGTTTAATAACCTCTCTTTAATCCGGGAGTTTTTAATTATCCGCTACTGGCGTCGCGGAAGTCAAAAATAACGACAACATCGCGCTTTGCCCCCCTATTTTAGCCCTTAGTGTAAGGGCTTTTTTTATGCCCGGCGAAAGGAAAACGGTCTAACCGGGGCGCGCTTTTCATATCTTGGTAAGTAAAGGGGGGAGGGGGTTGAAGCGGCGGTCTGTGTATTTCCACCGGTGGGTCCGGAAGAACCCGCTCTTTCTCTGGTGGTTAATCTTTCTCCCGTTGATGCTGCTGATCCTGCTCTCTTCCTGGGAGCAACTGACCGTGCCGGTGGAAGCCGAACCGGAACCCACCGGCTTTTTAGGCCAACTCTTTCAAACGATGACTCTGGTGGTGTTGGCCCGGGTTGTGCTCGTGGCGGTTGGTGTGGTGCTCATTATGATCTGCCTGTTTTTCCCGTTGTTCCGGGTCGGGAAAGAAGGCGTCCAATGGAGCAGGGAACAGGAGGAAGAGATTGCCCGGGTAACCGGGGAGATCACCGGGGCGGAAGTGGAGGCCTTAATCCAGCAGGAAGCTCTTCGTTGGTCATTAGTCCACCGCTGGCTCCGGTTTTGCGGGAGAAAGGAAGGGACGCCGCCGGTTGGCTTATGGGAACTGATTACGACGATTGGGGAAGCTTTTCCCAACGAACGCTTGAGTATCCTTTGGCAGCAGGGGGCTGAAGTCTATACCCTCCGCCATCCCCTCTTGCCCAAATTGGTTCCTCCCGACCGGAGGGAAACGGAGACCTTGGGGGTGAAACTTAGTTTCGGCCCGGAGGAAGCCTTTTATTTCTACCTTTATGCCGCCGAGCCGGTGGGTTTTTCGACTATCGATGAAGAGTTTATCCTCATTCTCTGCGAGCTTTTTGGCCGGCAAGCCCAAGGGGCCGGAGCGACTCCGGCCGAGCTAATCGCCTCTTTTGAACTGGTTGATAACCCCACTACCGGCTCGGGTATAAAATAATAGGGGAGGAGTAATAGGGGGGTGAGAAAGTTGGAAGAGAAAAAGGAAGGAGACAGCTCTTTCGGGCAAGCGGTCCGTGTTACGAACACCGTGAAAACGGTGATGGCCAAGGGAAAGGATCCCTATGTTTTGAAAGCGACGGAGCGGGCAAAAGACCGGCTCCGCAGCCGCTTACTGGAGATCACCAGTAATTAAGGGTTTACCCTTTACGGTTTCTGTAGAAAGCACCTTTTGCCTAACTCAAGTCAACCTTAACATGCATAGTTTATAATGAGAATTAGGTGGGAGGTGCAAATTATGTTCGATTTCCTAAAAAATATGGATGAATCCTTAGCATTTATCCTTTTCTTGATTTTGATTCTGTTACTGTTGGGGATTATGTACTAAGTAAAAGAGGGCTATCAACTTTAAGAAAGTAAAATAGACCATTGGTCACTAATTTTCTTTCGGTTCCGATTGCCCTGGCGAGTTCGCCAGGGCTTTTGTCGTAAAAGGCGTTCGCTTATGTTTTTTTAATAAAAAAAATTCATTGGTAAGGAGGAATTTTTCGTTTCAACGGAGAATCTTAAGTTTAAGTGAATAATTAGCTAATAATGGGAAAAATCAGGTTTATTATTGAGAACTTAGAGTATGAGAGAAAGTTCTCCCAGGTGGATGTTGAGCATCTCTGTGGAGAACTTTTCTTTATTTTTGCGACGTTGGGATCTTCAAGGCTACCCATTGAAGGGGAGCGGTAGTCCGACGATGGAGCCGGGAGGTGAGGTTTATTGAAATGGATTTGCCTGCTACAAACCGGGTCTGGTCGGTAGAGGAAAAGTTGATCAATTTGATTTGAGTATTCTTTTGAAAAGAGGTGGTTGCTGGATTCAAGGATCAGGTAAAGAATGAATATTTGAGAAAATTAAAAAAGGAGGTACAGACCACAATGGTGGAGAAAAGGAGGAACATAAGATTACTTGTTCTTTGTCTCGCGGTCATTATTTTTGCCGTGATGATGAGTTACGCCATTGAGTGTGATTTTGGGAAAGTCGCGATTAAACAAGTAAAACTTGTGGATGAATCCGGGGCGGATATTGCCGGAATTTTGTTCCGCCCAAAAGCGGCTACACCAGAAAACAAAATGCCGGCCATCCTTAATCTACACGGACTTTTTAACGACAAGCGGGCCCAGGATTCTTTCTCGATTGAATTAGCGCGACGCGGGTTTGTGGTGCTGGCCATCGATACCTTGGGCCATGGTGATTCGGGAGGTACGGCTCAACTTGAACGGTTCATGAGCGGTTCCGACCCCTCCTATTCGATGGGGGCAAATACAGGCTATCTCTACCTCAAGAGTTTACCTTTTGTGGATATCGAAAATCTCGGGATCATCGGACATTCGATGGGGGGGATCGAAAGCCAGGTAGTTGCTGCGCTGAATCCGGATCATAAGGCTATTAATCCTCATGCTTCGATGCTTCTTGGTATTCCAGGTCTTCATAACATCCTTTACACTGTTGCCCGCTTCGAGGAATTTTTCCGGGAGGGAGAAGTCCGGACCGAAACCATGGTTGATAACCCAATGCTCCTCGGAAAGCTTGGGCTTGACGATCCTATCCAATGGGACACCACTTACGGAGACTTTTCCGAGGGAACAGCCCGGAGAGTACCCTATGTTAACATCAGCCATCATTTCCTTACCATCACGAACAAAGCTGTAGCTGAAACAGTAGATTGGATGAGGCTTACCCTGAAGAACGGGCGGAAGGATAGTTACTGGATTGACCCGTCCGAACAGATTTTTGGGTGGAAAAACCTCTTCAATTTAATTGCTTTTATAGTAACGATGCTCTCACTGATTCCTCTTACCAATATTCTGTTGGAAACCCAATTCTTTAGTCCCGTTGCCCAGCCAAGACCGGAGCGGTATGTGGCTTCCACCCGTTCGTGGTGGGTTTACGCCACCGTGAATGCGTTAATAGGCGCTGTTCTCTTTTTGCCCCTTACCAGTCAGGTGTTTCAGTATGATAAGGTAAATGCGGCTTTGCCGTTTATGAAAGTACAGATGGCAAACGGATTAACCCTTTGGTATTTAGCGGCCGCCGCCGTGTGTGGCCTTCTGTTTTTGATCTGGTACCGGAGTTCGGCAAAAAAAGCCGGCGTGACCATGTTTGATCTGGGGATTTCCTACGACCGGACGACTTCAGGAATGGACTGGAGCGTATTTGGTAAGACGTTGCTTTTAGGCGGGATTTGTTTTCTTTGGATGTATACGTTGGAAGGGATTGCCCAATGGGCGCTCGGACAGGAATTTCGCTTTGTATGGCCTTTCATGCGGCAATTTAGTAGTCCGCTACGCTTTGCTTCGTTTTGGATTTACCTTATACCGGCGTTGGTATTCTTCCTGGTCAATGGGGGTCTCTTCTTGTTTGGTCAAGCACGGCAACGGGAATATGCCACTCCGCGAAGGACACTCCTTATCTGGTGGCTTAAGAACTGTTATGCATGTTTATTTGGTTTAGTCCTGATCTGGGTTGTTCAATACCTACCATGGTTTCTAGGGATGTCGGGGCCCGGCTTACCGGCTTTAGGACTGTCGGGCGGTGATTCGATCATGATGTGGACCTTATGGTTACAGGTGTTAATTCCTGAATTTGTTTTCCTGTTGTTCTTACTTACTTGGTTCTATCGCCGGACAGGAAAGGTTTATTTAGGGGCCATCGTAGTTTCTTCTTTAGTATCCTGGTTCTTAAGTGTGGGTGGAGCGCTTGCCCCTTAGACCAGGTAGCCGTCGACGCTGGTTACCGCCAGCTTGAGCGAAGTGCTGAAAAGCAAGGCCGGGTGGGCGTAAATAAATAGATTTTGGTTGATTCATCTACTCGGTACAGGATCAAAAGGCCTGGCTTTTCCAAAAAAACGATCTGAAGTTAAAGGACCTGTAAAAATATGACATAATCCATGCCCGGTTCGAGCTTGACAAATGTCTAAAATACATGATAAAGTTTTATTAAAGGTAAATAAATAATTAGCTGAGATTTAGAGAAGCGCGCTTTGAACCTTTTAAAGGGTTAAGTGCGCTTATTTTTTTATGAAAGGAGGGGTTTCAAACTTAAGGTATAAGTAGTAATTAGAGGGTTGGTGGCTTGACTTCTTGCGATAGACCGGGTAATGGAAAACTGGAGAATAATCGAAGAAAGAATCATTTCAGGGAAGAAGAAAAGGAGGGCGCCAAAATGAAGATTTTAAAGGAGAATCGGAACCCAGCAATTGTAGGATTGTGCATACTCATCATATTGGTCACAGGTCTGATTTCTATGGGAGTGAAGAGTAATAACGGCCAGGTTGTCGTCAAGGAAGTTAAAATTTCACCTTATGGTACAGACCTGGCAGGTTCAATGTTTATTCCAAAGTCAGCACTGAAAACCGATAAAGCAGGTAATTTTATTAATACCGTTCCTGCGGTGATCGTTAATGCAGGCTTTACCAATAGCAGAACTTATCTTGATAATGTGGCCATACAACTTGCCAGATGCGGTTTTGCCGTTTTCCAAATTGATATGTACGGACATGGCCACAGCGAAGGGACCAACAACAGGGGTTATGCCAATCCGCCCAGTCCATTTACTGACGATACGTCGCTTTTGGGCGCTCAGGACGCGCTTGCGTACTTGCGTACACTTGGCTTTGTTGATCAGACGCGAATTGGAATCTGTGGCCATTCATTAGGAGGTTCGGCTTCTGGACGTTTGGCGGAAAAAAGTGCCGGCTTTTTTACGCTCGAAGACAAGCTGCTGAATATGCTCCACAGTGAATTTGGTGTTACGGTCACCGCAGAACAGGTTGCCGCTCAGGATGCCGATGCAGTAGCCGTTGCGACGCTTAGCGAGGATAAACTTGCGATCTACAGAATGCGTAAGGAGCAAATCGTCGCCGAAGATAGTATTGCGGTACGTAATTTCTTAATTTTTGACTCAGACGCAGCCGGTTGTGACCCTCGTGTGGTAGAAGTTGCAGGGATACCTGTATGGCGCGATCTTCAAGGAAATCTAGGATTGGTTATGAACTTGAGCGGGCATGGCGGTAGGGGAATGCAGGACAAGGATGCCGCTCTTTCCACGGAAGCCACTTTAAAGATGCTATCTCTAGAGGGCGCAGCCGAAAGGGATACATGGTACCAAACGAATTTGTCCAGTACTAAAGAGCGGGCTTTAAGTACGAAACTGAAACCATTATATAGCGAAGCTTCGGATCCGATTGTACAGGCAGCCGCGGCCAAAAACAGACTTCGTATGATTACCACCCCCTTTGGTTGGCACGGATATACTTACTTGTCTACAGCGACCGCCAAAGCCGCGATGCAGTTCTTTGCGACAGGTTTGGCATACTATAACGGGGATATAGTAGCCGGCGACAATACGAACAGCATCAAAAATCCTGTTGCTTCCCACTGGATTGTGAAGGACATCGCCAGTGCCATAGGTTTCATTGCCTTGCTCGTTCTTATCCTTCCGTTAATCGACATATTAATGGAACTGCCGTTTTTTGAATCATTACGGGGTACGCCGCAGATGCCTTTACAAAGTAAAAAATCGCCTGTGTTCTGGATCTTTACCGTTCTTTTTGTGGGGCTGCCCGCTTTTACCTATTCTAAAGGAGCCGGATGGGGTTCATTTATCAAAGCCAGTCCCCTTTCTACAGTTGAGTTGGCGACAAGAGTTGCGTTCTGGGCGCTGATCATGACTACCATCTTGTTTGTTCTGGTAGTTATAAAGTATTTCATTTTTGATCGAAAGACCGGAATTAGCTTCTGCGACATGTATGGCTTGAGATACAGCGGAAAGAATATTGTCAAATCAATTCTTCTGTCGCTCGCCGTTTTTGGTTTTGTCTCTGTGTTACTCACAGTTTATTACAACCTGTTTGGCGCAAGTAATTTAAAAATAACTCCAGGTGGGTCCATTGTCTTCACTGCACTTTGTAAAGAACAGTACTACAGTTGGTTTTTATATGCCATCTATTTCCTGCCGTTCTATCTTTTGAACAGCATGGTGATAAACTCGGCGCGGTTCAAAGAAATGAGTGAAAGGGCCAATATGTGGTTAATGGCTGCCATAAATAGCATTGGTATGTTTATATTGGCAATATTACAATTCATCGTTGGTTATGTGCGGACTGGCCGGACGTTATTGGCAATCCCTCCTGGTTCATCGGCGACGGTTTACATGTTATCCTTCTTCTTTGTAATGCTGTTTGTGTCAGCAATTTTCAACCGGAAGCTTTACTTGAAAACCGGTTCTTCGATCCCGGGAGCTTTAGTAAATGTTGCTCTCTTCACGATTCCTGCGATCCAGCTTTATATGTATTACTCATTTCTATAGGTTGACCCTTATTTATTTTGGTTCGTGAAAAGCTTTTAACAATAATTATTATTCTCGCCCGGCAGGTTTAGTTGCCGGGCTTTTTTTACTGTTTCCGGCAACACCCCGGATGGTTCCGGCTAAAACCTCCTGAAAGATGGGGTTTATAATAAAAGAGTTAAGGGTATAACGCTTGGGGGAAAATGAAAAAATTATTCTTTGCCAGAAGGAAAATCCCGTGGATTGAAGAATCTTAAATATAAATGAATAATAGTAAAATGATCAGGAACAATTGAGATCTTCTTTGAGGACTTCAGAGTATGAGAGAAAGTTCTCCTGGGGGGATATTAAACACCCCTTACGGAGAACTTTTATTTTTTGTTTTTCCAGTTTTGACTTTTTCTCCTCTAGCAGAGGTTTATCCAGTATTTAGGATAGCGTAACCGATCGCGCATATGGGAGGTGAAGAAAGATGATTTAGGAGGTTGAAGGGAGGGTAATGGTAAAAACAAACTGTTTATGCCGTTGTCGAAAAGCAAAAAAGGAGGAAGAAAATTGGGTAATAAAAAGAGCAGAGGTCTTCTGGTTGTTTCCCTTCTGGTTATGCTAGGCTCGAGTCTGCTGGCTTCATGGATCCAAACAGGTGCGGGCGCCGCCACCGTAAGGGAGGTTAAGTTCTATGGTTCCTATGACGGGTTATATAGCGCCCATTTGTTTATTCCCAAAGGCGTGACGACCGGCCGCCCTGCCCCCGGCGTGCTAGCGGCGCATGGTTTTAATAACAGTAAAGAATACATGAACAACACCGCCCTTGAGCTAGCCCGCCGCGGTTATGTCGTGCTCTCGATGGATCTGGATGGGCACGGCATGTCATTATTGTCGAAAACACCTTCACCCATGGATAATGCCTACGGTGCGCTTGATGGATTGAAATACCTCCTTAGCCTTGATATTGTTGACCCGGATAACGTCGGATTGATCGGGATGTCGATGGGCGGGATGGCTATTGAAACGGCTGCGCAGTTGATGCCGGACAGTTACAAATCGATGTTTTTTATGGACTCCAATCCGGGAACTCCCGAGCTGGATAAGAACTTTGCTATGAGCTGGGGCTTGGGTAGCGAGGTGCCACAACCCTGGGGGGCTAAGAATGGCGCTGAAATACAGAACATGCCTGAGGCCATGAAGGTCTTTGGAACAGATCAACCCATCGTTCCCGGTAAAATCTACGGTTCAATTGAGGAAGGGACAGGAAAGATCTACTTTACCCACTTTGGTAACCATCCTTATTCAACCGACGATCCCACCTCGATTGGTAATGCGATTAAATGGTTTGCCATGACTCTTGATGGGGCGAAAAGGAAGGACTTACCGCCTACAAATCAAATTTGGCAGTTTAAAGTCCTAGGTACGGCTGTGGGGTTTGTTGGGCTCATTCTCTTTTTAATCGCCTTTGGTTCTCTGCTTTTAGAGACACCATTTTTCTCTATGTTAAAGGATAAACTCCCAGAGTACAAGGGTCTAACCGGGAGCCGCTGGTGGATCTTTGCGCTCATAACAACATTACTTGGCCCACTTACCTTGTACAGACTATTTCTTTATTTCTTTATGCGCAACTATTTCCGGCTTGAGGGGATCACAACCGGTTTTGCAGGCTGGCTTATGGTTGTGGGTTTGATTACGATTGCCCTTCTTATAGGTGGATACTATGCTTTTGGACGAAAGAACGGTGCTACCGGGGTTAGTTATGGTCTGACGTGGGAAGGAAAAGGCCTTGACATCCGGAAGATTGGCCGGTCTTTACTCCTGGCTTTAACCGTTGTGGTCACCGGTTATTTTATTCTCTGGCTGATCAACTCCTGGCTCCTGGTTGATTTTCGCTTATGGGTCTTAACCCTTAAGGTGACCGATCTTAAACACTTCTTTATCATGTTGGCTTATGTGATCCCGTTGGCGCTCTACTTTATTCCGTTATCGGTTACCCTTCATGGTACGCTTCGCCCGAGGAATGGAGAAGTAAGCGTTGCCCGGGAAATAGTCATTAATGTGGTTGTTTTGTTAGTTGGGACCCTGGGGCTACTGGCGTATTATTATGTTCCGTTAACGTTCTTCGGCGCACCGGCGAACTTCGGACCTGGCGGCTTGGGATTGATTAATGCCATTGCCCTGATTGGATTATTACCAGTAATCGCCAGTATTTCCACGTATTTTTACAGGAAGACAGGCCATGTTTACGTAGGAGCTTTTATTAATACCTTCTTCATTACCTGGTATCTTGTGGCCGCCAATACAATCTTTAGTTTTGGCGGTTAGGGCCCGGCTTACCGGGGGGTCATCGTATTTTGAGGCCTGCCTTTTCACAAGGCAGGCCCCAATAAAACAGACTGGTTGACGGATAGTTGCTGCTATATTATAATATAATTAAAGCTAGATCTGAGCAAAGATAAACTGTGATCCAGAGAAATGGAGAAACGTCACAGATGGGTTTGATCTGTGACGTTTTTGCATGCAAGGTAGGTGATGAAAGTGAAAAAAGAAGATCTGCTCATTAATCACCTGGAAGCATATCCAATTATTGCTGCGGTACGGGATGAAGAAGGAATGGCTGAGGCTCTAGCCTCGCCAGTAAAAGTGATTTTCCTTTTAAACGGGACCTTAAGTAATATCCGTTCCAGGATCAACCAAGTTAAGGAAAGCGGAAAATTAGTCTTTGTCCATTTGGAAATGATGTCGGGATTAAGTAAAGATCAGGCGGCGGTGGAGTTTTTGCATATGGAGATGAAACCGACCGGTATTTTAACCACGAAGCCCAACTTGATCCAAAAAGCGCGCAGTTTAGGTTTGGTCACGATCCAGCGCTTATTCATGTTGGATTCGCTGTCCATTCAGACGGGGATTAAGATGGTCGATCTTAACCAGCCTGATTTGATTGAGATTATGCCGGCGATTATTCCCAAAGTTATCGTTAGGGTTAAGAAAGAAAGCACAATCCCTATTATTGCCGGAGGCATGGTGGAAACCAAAGAAGAGATCATTGGGTTGTTAAAAGTGGGGGCAACTGCCGTATCCACCAGTAAAACCGATTTATGGTATTTATAATTTGATCGTTGATAATCAACCGAAATGAATATTGGTTCAGAGATGAAGAGAGGACCAAATATGATGTGTAGGCATCTATTTGGTCTTTTTTGCTTTTTTATCCCATGAAGATTAATGATCATTTTTTGCTGCTGAATTTTTGAAATTAAGGAGGTAGGGGATGATGGCCATCCTTGAGGTTGATGTGCTCGTGATCGGTGCAGGGGTAGTGGGGGCGGCGGTAGTCCGTGAACTCTCCCGTTACGAACTCGCTCTTCTGTTGGTGGAGAAAGAAGTGGATGTCTCCTTTGGCACTTCTAAAGCAAACAGTGGGATTGTCCATTCCGGCATTCATGACCGGCCAGGGACGCTTAAAGCCCGGTTGTCAGTCCGGGGCTGCCAGTTATTCCCGGAATTGGCGGCCGAATTAGGGTTCTTATATAAACAAAACGGGGCGGTGGTGGTTGCTCGTTCCCGTGAAGAATTGGCGGGGCTGGAGAAGTTAGCAGAAAACGGCCGGGCCAATGGGGTAAAGGATCTTTCGCTATTGAGCCGGGAAGAGTTAAGCCGGATCGAACCAAATTTATCAGCGGAACTGGCCGGCGGGCTTTTGGCGCCCAGCGGAGGGATTGTGGTCCCCTTTGACCTGGTTTTTGCTTTGACCGAAAACGCGGTGGCTAATGGGGCTAAATTGATGGTCGGTACAGAGGTGCGGGGGATCAAGGTAGAAAAAGACGGGTTTTTGGTGCGGACCAACCGCCAGCCGATCCGGACCAAGGTCATCGTGAATGCCGCCGGTCTATACGGGGGAGAGGTGGCGGCGATGATTGGTGACCATTCGATCCAGCTTTACGCCCGAAAGGGCGAAGAATATCTTTTTGACCGGAAGCTGGAAGGTTTGGTTCAGCGGACGATCTTTCCCCTGCCGTCCAAAGTTTCCAAAGGGATTCTGGTTATTCCAACCGTGGACGGTAATATTATGATCGGACCGACGGCGCACCGGGTGGAGAATTATGATCTAAGCACATCCGTTTCGGGGTGGAATGAGATCTATTCCGAAGCCCGGAACCTGGTCCCTTCTTTGCAACCGGCCGATCTGATTACAGCGTTCTCCGGATTACGGGCAGTTGGCACGACCGGAGATTTTATGATCGCACCGTCTATGATCTCGCCGCGTTTTATTAATGCCGCGGGGATTGAATCGCCGGGGCTGACGGCGGCGCCGGCGATTGCCGAATATATTGTTGAACTAATCAAGGAGAGCGGGCTGCCCATGCCGCGGAAGCGAAGGTTTAACCCCCTCCGGTCGGTGGTCCGGTTGCGGGATATAAACCCCCAAGCCCAAGCGGAACTGATGCAGAAGGATCCGGCCTACGGGCAAATTGTCTGCCGGTGTGAAATGGTCAGCGCGGGAGAGATTCGGGATGCGATACGACGCGGCGCGACGACTGTGGACGGAGTCAAGCTGCGGACCAGAAGCGGAATGGGCAGATGCCAAGGGGGATTTTGCACCCCCAAGATCATCAGGTTGCTCAGCGCAGAACTGGGCTTGCCTCCGGAGCAAATCAGTAAAAACGGACCCGGCAGTGAATTCCTTTTCGGGAGATTAAGGGGAAACCAAGCGGAGAAGGCAAAGGAGGAAAAAGAATATGCTTAACACCAAAGAGGTTGACCTTGTTGTTGTGGGCGGCGGACCGGCGGGGATGGCGGCGGCAGTGGCGGCTTCCGAAGCCGGGGTGGAAGCGATCGTTCTTATCGAACGCCAAGCAAGGCTGGGGGGCATTCTACCCCAATGTATCCATAATGGCTTTGGTCTTCGCTTTTTTAAAGAGGAACTGACCGGCCCCGAATATGCCCACCGGTTTATGCTTGAACTGGAAAAACATCCCGGGATCGAAGTCAAGACCGGAACGATGGTTATAAAGGTTACCGCCGATCGGCAGGTGATGACGGTCAGCGCGGCGGAAGGGTTGGTTTGTTACCAAGCCCGTGCGGTGATTTTGGCGATGGGTTGCCGGGAACGCCCGCGGGGCGCGATTAATATTCCGGGGACAAGGCCGGCGGGGATCTATACGGCGGGGTCGCTCCAGTATTTGATGAATATTGAGGGGTTTTTACCCGGACGGACAGCAGTGATTTTAGGCTCCGGGGATATCGGTTTGATTATGGCGCGCCGTTTGACCTTGGAAGGGATCCAGGTCAAGGCGGTTTTGGAATTAATGCCCTATTCCAACGGATTAAACCGTAATGTGGTGCAATGCCTTGAGGATTTTAAGATTCCGTTGTACTTAAGCCATACGGTAACGGCGATCCACGGGCAGAAGCGGGTCGAAAAAGTAAGCGTTGCGCCCGTTGGTGCCGATCTGAAGCCGCTGGTGGAAAAGGGGTTTGACCTTGCTTGCGATACTTTGGTTCTTTCCGTCGGCCTGATTCCCGAGAATGAACTTTCTTTACAGGCGGGGGTGGAACTTGATCCGGCAACGGGCGGACCGGTGGTTGATTCCTTCTATCACACTACGGTGGAAGGAATCTTTGCCTGCGGTAACGTAGCTCACGTCCATGACTTGGTGGATGACGTCAGCACGGAAAGCGCCATTGCCGGACGGGCGGCCGCCGCCTACCTTAGGGGGGAAATAAGGGGAACCCGGTGGTTACCGGTGAAGGCCGGCCGGAATATCCGTTCCGTTGTTCCCCAACGGATTGTGACCGGGCAAGCGACCCCGCTCTATATCCGCGCCCGTTTCCCGGAAAGAGATGTGCTGTTACAGGTGGGCAGGGGACGGTCCAGGCGCCGGATAGTATCGCCCGGAGAAACCATTTATTATACTGTAAAACCGGAAGAGATCTCTGAAACCGATGGTTGGATCGGGGTAAGCCTGGAAGGGGGAGAGATTGATGACTGAGTTGACCTGTATTGTGTGTCCGGTCGGCTGCCGGATCCGGGTTGACCGGGATGGAAATGGCCTGAAAATAACCGGTAATGGTTGTCCCCGGGGTTTGACCTACGCCCGTGAGGAAATGACCGCCCCGCAGCGGACTTTGACCGCCGTAGTGGAAGTGGCGGGGAGCGATTGTATGCTTCCGGTAAAGACAAAAGTGGCGATTCCAAAGGCAAAAATCTGGGCGGCGATGCAGGAGATCAAGGCTATTACCGTGCATCCCCCGGTGACCATCGGTCAGGTTCTAAAGGAAGACCTGGCGGGTTCAGGCGTCGCCCTGGTGGCCACCGGAACGATCGATCAAGACGAAAAACGGGAAAACCTATAGGATGAGGGGAAATCCGGGTTAAGACTGAGAGGCGGGATTTCCCCCTTTGTTTGTGATGGGGCTTGACAGTTGAAATGTTATGCTATATGATAACGTTAATAAAAGATAAACAAGATGCTAAAGAGTGTTTAGAGATTGGCATTAGGGACACCGCCTGGCGCCGGCCGGGGCGAAGGCGGAGTTGTAATGCCGTTTTTTATTTAAAACGACTTTAAAGAGGAGGTTTTCGGCATGAACGCTCAGGACCGCTATCTTTTGGCGATCGATCAAGGAACAACCGGGACGACAATGTTGTTGGTCAATACCCATGGGGAAGTGCGCCATAAATATTACCGAACTTTTCCTCAAAGTTATCCGCAACCGGGTTGGGTCGAACATGATCCGGAGGTAATCTGGGAAACGGTGCGGGCGGGGATTAAAGAAATTTTAGCGCTGCCCTTTGTGGAAGCCGATCAACTGGCGGCGATTGGGATTACCAACCAACGGGAGACGGTTGTGGTTTGGGACCGGCGGACCGGGGTTCCCATTTATCCGGCGATTGTCTGGCAATGCCGGCGGACCTCCGATTATTGTACCCAGCTTAACGCTGAGGGCTTAAACTCCTGGGTAACAGAGAAAACGGGGTTACGGATCGACCCCTATTTTTCCGCCACGAAAATAAAATGGATCTTAGACCATGTTCCCGGGGCGCGTGAACGGGCCCGGCAGGGGGAACTAATCTGCGGGACGATCGATACCTGGTTGATCTGGAAATTAACCGGCGGGGAAAGCCATGTCACCGATTACTCCAATGCTTCCCGCACTTTATTATTTAATATCCATCGCCGGGCCTGGGACCAAGATTTATTGGAAAAGTTTGCGATTCCCGGGACAATGTTACCGGAAGTAAAGCCTTCGGTGGGGTTTTTTGGCGTGACGGAGACTCCTCTTTTTGGGCGGCCGATTCCCATCACCGGGGTGCTGGGCGACCAACAAGCCGCCCTCTTCGGACAGGGTTGTTTGGAACCGGGAAGTATGAAAAACACTTATGGCACCGGTTGTTTTCTCTTGATGAATACCGGTGAAAAGTGTTATCCTCCGGAATACGGCCTTTTATCCAGCATCGGTTGGGTAATTGGGGATCAGACCACATATGTGCTTGAAGGAAGTGTCTTTGTCGGGGGCGCCGTGGTCAAATGGTTGCGCGACCAATTAGGCCTGATCACGGAAGCCACTGAGACCGAGGTTTTAGCACGATCAAGTCCAGATTAGTGTGTAAATTCCTCAGTTATCAATAAGCTTATCTGATATACGCAATATTGCTTTGATCATTAATTTGTTTTTGCTCTTCTTGCCACTGAAGGTATTCACTCATATCC
>JAAYHY010000116.1 GCA_012735135.1 Bacillota bacterium
AGAGATTCTAGAAGCTCTCTTCGATTCTACAAGGGCCTGGGCATAGGTTACTACCACTGACATCATACCCTTGTCGACCCGTTTTATCAATAGGATCTTGTACGTGGAAATCTAATTCTTGCAAAAGACCCATGGTGACATTTTCACGGAATAAAACTAAGGCTTTTTACTGCCTTTTTCATAGACTATTGACACTTATTTGTAACATAAAACCAATCCCCTTGTTGCCACGGTCGGCGTTCACACCAAAATATCTACAATAAAACAACGCCGCTGACCGGTGGTAATTCAAGCTTAACCATGGAGCCATCAGGGGTGTATTCCTTACCGGTTAGAAGATCGGTTATCTTTTCCTGGCCGGTCGCTGGAACCTCGACGGTCTGTCGCTCCTCGCCATTGTTAATGAGGACGTAAACCCTTTCCACCCCGTTTTCTCTGATAAAGCCATATACATTCTTGGCTTTATCCAGCAGAAAACTGCGGTAAATGCCGCTCTTGAGGACAGATAAACGACGGCGCAAGCCAATTACTCTCCGGTAAAAGGCAGTCAACGTTCCGTCCGCTCCGTCCCAGCGCATCGGTGGACGATATTCCCTTTCCTCCAATCCGGTCAAGCCGGCTTCATCGCCATAAAAGACGGAAGGGATCCCCGGAACCGTCATTTGAAATAAAACCGCCAGCTGGTAGCGGCGTTGGTCTCCCCGGCACCAGGAAAGAAAGCGTGGTACATCATGGCTGTCGAGGAGGTTCATTTGCAAATTGGTAACCGGCCGCATATACCGCATGAGTAAGTGCTGAAAACGGGCATCGAATTCATCAACGCCAATCGCATTTTCGGCAAAGAAAGCCCGGCAAAGTTCGGCAAAGCGGTAATTCATCGTCGAATCAAATTCATCCCCCAGTAACCAAGGTTGGGCATCCCCCCAAACTTCGCCGATCAAAAGCGCCTCCGGGTTCACTGCCTTCACCGCTTGCCGAAATTCCTTCCAAAATGAGTGCTCAATCTCGTTAGCCACATCCAGCCGCCAGCCATCGATCCCCACTTCCTTGATCCAATAGGTGCCGACGGTCATAAGGTACCGGCGGAGTTCCGGATCGCTGGTGTTCAGTTTAGGCATGGATTTGACATAGGCAAAAGCTTCATAATTGGGGGGATCCCCGTACCGCACCGGAAAGTTCAACTGATAGAACCAGTTCCGGTAGGGTGATTTTTCTCCCTTGACCAGTACATCCTGAAAGGCGAAAAAGTAGGGACCGCAGTGGTTAAAGACCCCGTCAAGGATAATTTTGATCCCCCGGTCATGGGCCTGTTGCACGAGCTCTTTTAAGGTTTCCGTATCGCCAAAGCAGGGATCGATGGTAAAGTAATCGGCGGTATCATACTTATGGTAAGAAGTAGCCGTAAAAATCGGGGTTAAATAAAGGCAATTAACGCCTAAATCCGCCAGATAGGGTAAATTGGCGATGATCCCCCGTAGATTTCCGCCAAAACGGGCGTAACTCTCCGCCCCGGTATGGTTGGAAAGAGCCTTTGGGCACTGAATTAGTTCCCGCCACCCGGTGGCAAAACTATCGGGGAAAATCTGATAGATGATGGCCTCCCGGGCCCAAACCGGCGGCTGATAAATTTCTTCCCGGCGCAGATAAGGGAGGTGGAAATATTTATTGCGGTCCTCCGGTATAACGGTCGCAAAGTCATCACCATAATAATAGATACTTTCCACCCCATCAAAGAGCCAAAAGTAATAGCAAATCCGCTTATATTCCAGATCTAATTCCAGTTCGAAATAATCAAATAAAAGGTCGGTCGTAATTTTGGTCATCGGTAACCGGCGCATGGGCACCGGATTAACCGGCGCATAGCGATCCCCATAGTAAAAGTGGCATTCTTGCAGGTCCCCTTTTTTGGCCCTTAAGCGGACGGCGATCCGCTGTTCGTTAAGGCCGTAAAGATAAGGGGGGAAAGATTGATGGTATACCGCTTCCTTAAACATTACTACTCCTCAGGCATAATTTAACGTGCTGCCCGTTTCCGGATATCCCAGGTTATACTTAATTTTTCACGGACAGACTGGAACTGCGCACTACCAATTCAGCGGGGACAATGGCCCGGTTGTAACTTTCCACACTGCTCGTGAGCACTGTTTGCAACATTTCAAAAGCTTTTGTCCCCAACGCAAAAGCATTAATTTTTACGGAAGTAAGGGGTGGGTTATAGTAGTCAGCTAAAGGCACATTGTTAATCCCGGCAACGGCAATATCGGCCGGTACCTGTAAACCCGCTTCATGGATTGCTTTAATCGCGCCGAAGGCCAATAAATCATCACAGGCAATTACTGCGGTTGGCCTCTCCCTTAGGGCAAGAAGCCGTTTCATCAGGTCGTAACCGTTGGCGGAGATGAATTCACTCTCGACCACCAGTCCGTTGTCAATAGGTATTTTATGATCAGTAAGTGCCTTTTTATAACCTTGCAACCGGTCTCTGGTGACCGTAAAACCTGGGGAATAACCGAGAAAGGCAATTCTCCGGTGACCTTGTTCCAGAAAATGCTCGACCAATTGATAACCGATTAAAAAGTTGTCATTATCAACCCAGTTAACACAGGGGTTTTCCGTCCGGCCAATCACCACAAAAGGAAAGCCCGTCTCCACCAGTTGGTCCACGGTGGGATTTTGGTCTCTGGAGGTCAAAAGGATCAGTCCGGCCGTTATCCCCCCAAAGGTTAACTCCTTAACCATCTGTTTTTCTTCATCCAGCGTGGCCACGTTAGCCAGTAATATTTTGTACCCTTGTTTATTGGCCATCGAACCGATCCCGGCCAGTAATTCGGGGAAAAAGGGGTGTTGGAAGGATTGTTCGGCCATCCCGGGCATAACTACACCGATAATCTGGGGCGAACGGTTCACCAGCGAACGGGCGATAATGTTCGGATGGTAGTTCATCTCCTTCATGATCTTAAGAACTTTTTCTTTGGTCGCTGCACTAATCAGGGGACTGTCAGCGATCACCCGTGAAACCGTTGAAGCGGAAACCTGGGCTTTTTTGGCAATATCATTAATTGTAACCCGCAATTCGATCATCCTTGTGCAAACGTTTATCTTTTATAGAATAGCATTTTTTGCCATGTTAATCAACATCTAGAACCCGATCATGGCTTGGCCTTAATTATCTTCATCTAGAAAGGCCGGAGCATACCATTCGGCTCCGGCCTGGTAAACACAGGCAAACGAATTCATTCATCCAAGTGACGAGGGAAAGTAACGAGCAACGAGAGGATTTTCCTGGTAGTCGCCCACGCCGGCTACCGCCCGCGCACTGAAGGGATGAAAATTCCAAAATAAAAAAGGCCCTGTTTTGAAGGGCCTCCCAATTGATAGACCGGTCTAAACTCTGGAGCATGGAGCCTTTCCAGGGCTTCGGGTTGATCACCGGCCTTTACTAAACTGTCGCCTAATGGGGAATGGTTAAACCTACCACAAATTGCCCCATGTTAATGACGGCCACATTCAAGAGCAAACCTTTGTTCAACAGTATTTTTGCTCCTAAATTAAGATCGTAGGCGTCGTATTCACCGATCAGCGTCACCTGCGGAAACTCCCCCGGGTTAAAGACTTTGCTCATCCCAAAGAAAATACCGCCAAGCTCGCCACCGCCCAAACCGAAGTTCCAACGGAGATTATACGGAGAGATGACATGACCAATCACCACATAAGGGGAGAAACGTTCTTTCCCGATATCTTGAATACCCAAAGCTAAACCAAAATTGTCTTTAGTCTCGGGAATGAGTTGGTATTTAAAACGGGCGGAAAGTTCATTATGATCCCGGCTTAAATCAATGGCGGCCCCCAGTTCAAAATCGGTCACCAGACCATAGTCCAACTGGATCCGCCCCCATTTATCTTCACCGACATGGGCGCCAATGGTATATCCGCCCGCGTTTATAACCCGGTGAGTTGGAGTATTAATGAAGTCGGAACCGCCAAAGAGCCCCTTCGCCGCCGTACTTTGTCCGCTTCCCAACACCAAAACCAGGGCCATCAACAAAATATAAGAGAATTTCATTCGTTGCATCATGTTAATTCCCCTTTTTACCCTTTTCTGTTAGATGTAATATTTATTTCAATATTATGCTACCCTCCGCTTTTTCCTGCCGGAAAAGCTTGTTAAAAAAGTTAAAATTCAATTCCCCGCCGGGCACCGATCCCTTGCGTATAGGGGTGCTTCACCGCCCGCATCTCGGTGATCAAATCAGCCATCTTTAGCAATTCTTCCGGCATATCCCGCCCGGTCAAAATCAACTCGACGTCAGCCGGCAGTTTAGCCGCCAGCGACCGGACTTTTTCCCCCGGCAGTAAGCCCAGATTTACCGCGTGGCTAATCTCATCCAGGATCACCACTTGGTAGCCGGCGTTAACCGCCCTTTCAACATCGGCCAGACCTTGGGCCGCCAGCACCAGTTCTTCCCGGTCCGGCTTCCGGTTAAACAGCCAGCGGCCGGAGCCGTATTGCCGGCAAAGAATTCCCAACCGGCGCAAAACATGGGCTTCCCCATTATCCTGCTCCGTTTTTAAAAACTGAAAAACGGCAACCCGCAGTCCCTGCCCATGGGCACGTACCGCCAAACCCACGGCGGCTGTCGTCTTCCCTTTACCGTCACCAGTGTATACTTGGATCATAAGATAAGATCGACCTCTTCTCCACACTGGCCACAACGGCCATCTTTAATTCCATCCGTCTTGATCCGGTAAGCCTCCCTTTTTACCAACAAAGCCCCGCACTGTGGACAAAAAGTCGCGCTGTACCTGGCATCGGAAATATTACCAAGGTAGACATAGGAGAGCTTTTCCCGGGCGAGCCGGTAAGCTTCCTCCAACGTAGCCAGGGGCGTCGGGGGGACGGCTAAATTGTACTGGGGAAAATACCTCGAAAAATGGAGGGGGATCTTCCGGTCGAGCCCGGCCAGAAAATCAACCAAGGTCTTAATCTCGGCGGGCTGGTCATTCTCCCCCGGAATTAGAAGGTTGGTCACTTCCAGGTGTACTTCCCCCGCTAACCGGCGGGCGGTCGTGAGCACCGGATCCAGACGTCCCCCGCAGTGTTTCCGGTAGAAGAAGTCGGATCCTTTCAGGTCCAAATTGACCGCATCAAGATAAGGTAATAAAGCCGATAAAGGCTGAGGGTTAAGGTAGCCGTTGGTGATCAGGACATTTTTCAAACCCCGTTCCTTAGCGAGCTTAGCCGTATCAAGAATAAAGTCGAACCAGACCAATGGTTCAGAGTAAGTGTAAGCCAGTCCGATGTTCCCTTTTTCCTGCAGTTGGCCGGCCAATGCCACCAGTTCCGACGGGGAATATTCCTCGGTTTCCACTTCCTCCTGGCTAATCTGCCAGTTTTGGCAGAATTGACAAGAGAGGTTACACCCCACCGTCCCGACCGACAGGATCAAGGACCCCGGGTAAAAATGGTATAACGGTTTCTTCTCAACTGGATCAAGGGCTAACGCGGAGATCCGCCCGTAGTTGGCCGCATACAGTTTTTTCCCTTGCGCCAGACGTCCACGGCAACGCCCTTTCTCCCCGTCGGCCAGGCGACAGGCGTGGGGACAAAGCGTACAAAGAACGTTACCGTCGGGCATTACTTGATAATAAGTAGCTTCGCGCGTGGTTCTCCCCCCTTTTCCCGGTCAACTGTCTCTTCATCACTTGGCTTACGCTTGTGGAAGCCGCAGGAGCGACTTGTTAATAATACCGGATCACCTCAAAGCGTTCCAATTGCACCTCTTCGTTTCGTCCAATCCCGGCTTTCCGTTTGGCGATGGCGATCTGTTCCTCCACGGTTTCAACCCCGTCCAGATTCGGCAGGAGCAAGCCGGTTTTTTGCCCGTGACGGACAATTACCCCGTACTTTTTAGGGTCTAAAGCCTCGGGTCCGGTCACCGGTTCGGGTGGGGCCAACCGGTCTACGGAATAAACCAAATCCGGTAGTTCTTCGGCTTGAACCGGGTCAAACCGGGGGTCCTGAAAGGCGGCGGCAATTGCGTTGTGTTTGATCTCCTCCGCAAAAGAGGGTTGGGTTGGATAAATTGTTCCGATACAGCCCCGGAGTTGCCCGTTTTTTTTGATGGAAACAAAAGCCCCGGCCTTCTTACTGCCCTCCGCATAAATATCCTCCCCGCTTTCTGCCAGGAAGGCCAAGGCATCCGGCAAGTCTTTCCCTTGCAGATAGTTTTCGACCGTTAGCCGGGCCAGGCGCACAAAGGGAGATTCCTCAGCCCGGCGCTGCCGGATCGTTTCCGCCCGTCGACGGCGGAGAACAGCCAAGAAACTCTCTTCGGTTTTATCCCTCCCTTGAGGTTGGAAAGCGACCACCCCATAACCGACCCCAAAAGGTCCTTCGTAACTTAATACTTCAATCTCGGCCTTTAAGCCGTCGAAGACCCCCAACAGCATCAGTAGGGTACGAAAACCACATTCGGCCGCCTTCTCCACCAGGATGGGGTCAAGATCAAAAAGGGCTTCCCTTTTTTGCGCCCGGAGGAGAGCCATGAGGGTTTCGTCAAATTCCTTCCCCCGCGGATCATAGGGGGCCGAAGCGCCCGGTTGCAGACAATGGGAAAGGTCGCCACTGGCAATCACGGCAATCCTCCGGGGGGAGGCACAGACCGCCCGTCCGATCGCCACTCCTAAAGCATACTGTTCTACCCAAGGAAGCAGGGACATCCCGGTCGCCACCAACCGGACCCCGTCACCGGCCAGGAAGGATAAGGGGACTAACACGCCATGATCCAGTTCCGGACCGATCCCATACCGGAAAAGATCATCCGTCGTCAGTTCCAGACAGGGTAAATTCTCCTTCTTCCCCTCCGCAATAATAGCCTGAATCAATTCTTGATCAACTTCCCACTGCCAAGTCCGGGTCGCGCCGAAACGGGCCAGGTCCCCCTTTAATCTTTTTCCACCCCGGATCGCCAACCCGTCTTGAAAAACGGGCCCATGCGGGGAGAAGATCACAATGGTCTCCGGCTTGGTCTCCGTGAGTCTCCGGGCCAGGTTCTCCATGGCTTGTACCGTTTTGGCCGCTTTTTTCGTTTCTTCCCCGCCAATCTCAGCAAGAATGATCGGCGGGTGCGGTACTAAAGCCCCGTATATTAACATGGCAATCCCTCCTTAATCCAAGTCATACTTAATCTCCAGCCAATACCCTTTCTCCTCGTTTGGGTAGAATCCTCCCCGGGGCGCTAACCCTATGGTCCACCCAAACCGTCCCTGACTGCCTTGGAGGCGCACCAACCACCCGCCGGTGACCACATCAGCCCAGATGCAAAAGAGCTCCGCCCGGATGGTTAACGGGGGGGACAAGTCTTGAAAACGGAGGCCTAACCGCCAGTCCGGCACAGTAGGCTCCATCCCCTCTTCCTCCTCGAGAAGCAGATCGGAAGCAATGGTTTTCACCGTCGAGACCAGCCAACTCAGATTATAGGCAGGGGTGGAAGGGTAATCCAAAATCCCGGTCAACTGGATTTTTCCTCCCTCCTCACCCGACCCCTGCCTCTGCCAGTTATACCCTCCCTTGACCGTCATTGAAGCTTCTTCTCTCATCAGCCACTCCCATTCCCAACGGAGAGACTGATAGTGATAGTTTTTCCAGGCATCATGCGGATAAATCCGGGTACTCTCGGCCCAACGCCCCAGAAAACGGTGGGGGGTTACCCGCCAAGTCACCTCGTGACGAAGGGCTGTTTTCACTGATGACATCCGGGGTGTTGGATAAGTTTTCCATTCCCGGGTCAGTTCGCCAGTCCACACTAGCTGTGGAAGTAAACGCCAGCGCAAGCGCGACCCCCCAATGATCCGGTCATAATCTTCCAACGTGACCCCGGCGGTTACCCGGCGCCATTCTCCTTCTCCCCGAAGCGAGAAAGCCACGGGCCGGGCTTGGGTCTTCTCCAGGGAAACCTCAAGCCTACGAAAATCACAGGTGGGGGCAAGGGCGTAGCGTCCAGCGGCGCCCAGCCACCAATCATTGCTGATCCTGCTCCGGAGCGCGCTTTGGTAATAAGCCGGTTCGCTGGGGGAGGTATGGTTTCGCCAGCGCCAGTCATGGGTCCAGCGGAAACCGGTAGTATAATAGCCCCAACCGCCCCCGGCCTGCCAATGGTCTTGTTTTTCACTCCATTTTAGTTTGGCAAAAACCGGATCGAAGCGCCATTCTGCCGTCACTTCCAGGGATAAACCGCAAAGAGAGATCAGCATGATCATCTGGATTATACCTTTCCGTGTCGGCAAAGATTGCACCCCCTTGGCCGCTCTTTTCCGACCTACCTTTCTTCTATTACTTTCGCGCTCTTCCCTAAATTTCCTGCTTCTCCCATCTCTACGTAAGACTGGGGCCAACCGGCAAAAAGCCCTTTCTTGCCTGGCAAGAAAGGGCTTTTAATCTCATCTATTCGACAATCTCTTGTTTCGTATATTCTTCCGGTCCGACGTCGACTTCTCGCACACCGGGCGCTTTTCCGCTGGCCCCGAAGAGCCGGATCTTGGCGCGGACTTCCTCCTTTAAGGCCTCCCGGGCGGCGCCGAGATACTTCCGGACATCGACGGTATCCGGATCGGCTTTAAAAATTTCCCGGATCTTCTCGGTAAAACTCTTACATAGTTGGGTGTGGACATTAATCTTGCAGATCCCAGCCTTAACGGCTTCAATAACCGCCTCATCGGGCACGCCGGAGGCGCCGTGTAAAACCAAAGGAACCGCCACCACCTGCCGGATCGCTTTAATCCGCGGGATATCGATTTTAGCCTCTTTAATCTTCATCTTATGCATATTACCAACGGCAATCGCCAACGCATCCACCTTGGTCTGCTCCACGAAGGCCTTCGCCTCTTCCGGACTGGTCAAATATTGGTGGAGATCTTCCAAGGTAATACCGGTCGGATCCTTCGGTACTCTCCCCAACTCCGCTTCAACGGGGACCCCGACGGCATGAGCGGCTTTCACTACCTCCCGTGTAATCCTGACATTCTCGGCAAAATCCAACTTGGAACCGTCATACATCAAAGAGGTAAATCCGGCCCGGAGGCACCGCATATTATAAACAAAATCCACGCCGTGATCCAGGTGCAAAGCCACCGGAACCGAGGCTTTCGCCGCCAGACTCCTGATGATGGCCGCCATCTCTTCCACGCCACCATGTTCCGCGCCCCCTTGGCTAACTTGGACAATGACCGGCGCCTTTTCTTCCTCGGCCGCCATAACGATCCCCTGCGCCATCTCCAAATTGTTGGCGTTAAAGGCGCCAACGGCATAACCTTTCTGCCGGGCATCGAGTAACATACCCTTGGTGCTAAATAAAGGCATTCTTCGATCCCTTCCTTATCTCCTTCTTCGCCTTTTCTTGGGTCCTTTATCATTACTAAGCTTCAATTTGCACTTAGGGTAAAGGGTGCGAAAAGGTGAGCTTGATTAATTGCTTCCGGTCCTTCAGACTTTCTCCACAAACTCTTCCAAGAGGCGCATGTCACCGGCAAACCCCTTCGCCGTGGTGACCGCCGGCGGGTAATGGACGAACTCCTCATCAGGAATGCCATAAGCATAGTAGCCCTGGCGGAAATAGGGAATTTTGATCAATTGGGCCAAGATCTCATCGGGAATGTCCTCCCCGGCATGGTTTGCCAACGGCTCTTCCTCGTAGAGTTTTAAAAAGTCGCCGATCATATCGGGATTCATCGTATAAACGATGGGTTCACCGGCCATCTTCTCAATATGCCAGACTTTGACTTTGCCGTCCCCCTCCGGACCGGGCCGGGCCGAACAGAGCAGCAGTTTGCTTTCGTAGCCTTCCTGTTTCAGAATTTTCAGCGCCTTTTTGCAGATGGCCAAACCGGCCCAGCGCCGGATAGCCAGATCATCCAGATTGACACCAACCGCCGCCGCTTGTTCTTTAAATTCTTTCGCTTCTTCAAAACGGCCAAGCATCATGGTGATCACCGAACGCCACTGGCTGTAATCGACCCCGTTGGCTTCACCAAGCTCTTTACCGATGCGGACCGCATTGGCCACCGCCAGAATCTGGGGTACGGTAAAGCAGACGGTTGCGTTGGTGGGAATCCCCAAAGCGGTCAGGAGCATGATGTTATAGACCCCCTGTTTCGTCGCGGGGGATTTCACCATAATATTGGGGGAGAGGGCTTTGAGGCCGACGCCCTGTCTTAACATCTCCCGGGTGTCCACAATCAGCCGGGGGTCAACCTGGGCGCTGACATAACCGTATTTATAATTGGAATTCTCGAAAATCGGCAGGTACTTCTTGACGCCTTCTTCCGTGATCTTGGTATAGGTCATCCAGGCCTGTTCGGCCAGGGAAGCCCCGGCATGCTTCTCTTTAATCTCTTTAATCCATGGTTTGCAGGTCTCCGGGATCCAGTCCAGGGTTTCTCTGGTTAACCGCGGATTGGTGGTCACGCCGCGGATCACCGAGGCCTCCGGTTTTTGTTCATTGTAGAGTTTTTCCAGCCAACCGGCAAATTTGCTTTGTTTTTCCGCAGGAAGCTCCTTTAGATATTTCTCTTTCCAAGCGGAATAAACCAATGGTGAAGCGTCCCACCAAACCTCGAAGTCATCACTGATCCCTTGCAACCTTTCGAGCGGACTCTGGTCAAAAGCCACGACAATTCCTCCTTCTCCTGTTGTGTTATAGATTACCTAAACTGAGCAGTTTATCCATCTCCCGGTACTCTTCGGCCGTTGGAACCTTATGGTG
Organism: Bacillota bacterium; assembly: GCA_012735135.1. Taxonomy (GTDB): domain Bacteria; phylum Bacillota; class UBA4882; order UBA10575; family UBA10575; genus Capillibacterium. The sequence goes on from JAAYHY010000116.1 coordinate 10,761, forward strand.
CCACTCCACTTTGTTCTCGGCAATCGGCAAGCCTTTACCCTTGACGATCCTGGCAATAATCACCGACGGTTTGCCGGGGATAAAGGGGGCGGCGCTTAAGGCCGCATCGATCTGCTGATAGTCATGACCGTCAATCTCCCGGACCCCCCAGCCGAAACTGGCCCATTTTTCGGCCAACGGATCAATATTCATCACTTTATCCACGTAATTACTGACCTGCAGATTGTTCCGGTCAACGACGGCCACCAGGTTGTCCAATTTATAATGGGCGGCCGCCATGGCGCCTTCCCATATCGAACCTTCCTGGGTCTCGCCATCGCCTAAAATGGTATATACTTTATAGTCCTTCCGGTCGACTTTGGCGGCCAGCGCCATCCCGACCCCGATACAGAAACCATGGCCAAGGGAACCGGTGTTCGCTTCCACGCCGGGAAGTCTACACTCCGGGTGACCACCCAAAAGGGTATCCAATTCCCGGCAGTACGTTTTAAGCAACTCCTCGGCGAAAAAGCCCTTCTTGGCCAAGGTCACATATAGCGTAAGACAACTGTGGCCTTTACTTAAGATCAAGCGATCCCGTTCCGGCCAGGAAGGATTCTTAGGATCATACTTCAGATGGCGGGAATAGAGCGTCCAGAGAACATCCGTAATCCCTAAAGCCGGCCCCAGGTGTCCGGTTCCGGCCCGCGTCGCCATCTTGATCGCTTCTTTCCGCACTTCCGCCGCTTCCGTCCGGAGCCGGTTTACATCCTCCGCCGTTAACATGCGCAACCCTCCCGTTTGTCTAATTTAAATTCGTCCGGAATTTCTTACTTAATTGCTAAAAAAGGCGCAAAGATCCGGACAAACTCGGCATAGCTAATCCCCGCTTCCCCAATCTCCCGGGGATCGGTCGTCCCCGGTTTGCTGCCATGGTAATCGGAGCCGCCGGAGAGGAAGAGCCGGTCACCATACTTTGCTTTAATCTCCCGTTCGATCTCCTCCACGGTATTCTGCCCTTTGTAGCTGGTTTTATTGTAGGTATACCTGGCTTCAATCCCATCCAGCCCATGGTCGATTAAGCGCTCAATATACTCGTCGCGGGTTATTTTACCTAATCCCGGCAGGACAACCACCTCGTCGATGAGGTGGGGGTGGGCTAAAAAGGCCATACCCCCACAGGCGTGAATCAATTGAATGGCACGGAGAGGGTCGATTTTTTCCCGGCGCACATTCAACTCCGGATCATTCTGCACCAGAATTTTCGCGGCTCCCCAGCTTTCCGCGTAGCCCTTTTCCGCTATTTTTTCAAAGATAAACTTACGCTGTACCTCGTCCGGGTCCCGTTGGCGGACTACCCCGCGCGAGTCGGTGAATTGTAAGATTTCATGATCATAGTCGATGGGAATTCCTTTCTCTGTCAGGAGCACGCAGAGTTTACGGTAGGCCTCGCTCTTACTGTGTTTGGCCCTCTCCATCTCTTGTTGCAACGCGGCGGCCGACCAGTCCAGCCCGTAACCTAAAATGTGCACATCGTCCACATAGGTATCAGTCGAAAACTCGTAACCCCGGAGCAGGACCAGTCCCCGCTGCCGGGCGTAAGCACAAATCTCAACCTCTTCGCCCTCGACCTCCACCGTCGCCGGGGGAACAATATCATGGTCGGTAATGGCAATGGCTTTCATCCCCAAACTGACGGCCCGGTCAATTAATTGCTTTGGAGTGTTGTTCCCGTCGGAACGATTGGTGTGACAATGCAGATCACATTCGTACCTGTCCCCCCGTCCGTTCTGCATGAAAACACTCCTCCTTTTCCTGCCGAATTACCGTTTCCGGTACTGACAGTCGATCTCGTCGATCAAATCCACCTTCGGTTGGGAACGGCCGCCGGCAAATTCGGAGGCCAGCCAGACATCGACCAGTTTGTTGGCGAGCACCGTCCCGATTACTTGCGCCCCGAAGGTTATGATCTGGGCGTTATTGCTTTTTCGGGCCCGTTCCGCCGAATAGACATCATGACAAGTGGCGGCCCGGATACCGGGAATTTTATTGGCGGTGATCGCCATCCCCAAACCGGTTCCGCAGATAAGAATCCCCCGGTCGTATTTGCCTTCCATGATACTAACCGCAACGCGATGGGCAATCTCCGGATACAAGACCTGCTCATCTTTGCCGCAACCCAGATCGGCGTATTCCACGCCGAGTTCGTCCAAATGGGCCTTGATCGCCTCTTTCATTTCGTAACCGTTCTCATCACAACCAATAGCAATCTTCATTATGCTTCCTCCCTTGCGCAGAGCTTACGGGCTTCCGTCACGATATGGTCGGCCGTCAAACCGAAAAAGCTAAAAAGATCCGCTTCCTTGCCGGGAACCCCAAACCGGTCGGTAACCCCCATCCGCCGCACGGTCACTGGATAGTTGGCGCTGGTCACTTCGGCGACGGCACTGCCTAAACCACCGATCACATTGTGTTCTTCAACCGTTAGAATCCGTTTCGTCTCCCGGGCGGCCTTAAGCACCGCTTCCTCGTCCAGGGGTTTCACCGTATGCATATCCAAAACCCGGGCTTTGATCCCATCCCGGGCCAACCGGTCGGCGGCCTCCATCGCCTCGTACACCAAACGGCCGCAGGCAATAATCGTCAGGTCATTGCCATCCCGGATCTTCCGGGCTTTCCCGATCACCACCGGTTCGGCACAGGGAATATGCGGTTCTTTCTCGGTCCCCCGGATCCGTAAATAAGCCGGGCCCTCATAGTTGATTAAGGCTTCCACCATCCGGTAGGTCTCGGCGCCGTCCGCGGGGACCAGCACGGTCATATTGGGGATCGCCCGCATGAGGGCCACATCTTCCAGGGCTTGGTGGGTCATCCCCAGCCAGTCGGAGCTGAAGCCCGCGTTGGTGCCGACAATTCTCACGTTCAAATTGGCAAAGGCGATATCGGTCCGGATCTGCTCACAGGCGCGCATGGTTAAAAAAGTGGCGTAGGTTGAAATGAATGGGATCTTGCCGCAAAACGCCAAACCGGCGGCGATGCTCATCGCATTTTGCTCCGCAATTCCGACGTTAATCGCCCGTTCGGGCGCCTCCTTCCGAAAGGCGCCGAAACGGGACTCGGAATCGGCGGCGACCGAAAAAACCCGCTCATCCTTGAGGCCAAACTCGGTCATCGCTTCGCTAAAGGCTTTCCTGGTTGAAAGGTCACTGGTCAAATCTATAACCATTGGGATACCCCCCTCTCTTTGGAGCCGCCAGTTTTGGCCGGCTCTCTTGCCTGGGCGTTCGGGCCCGACTCAGGCTCTGTTGGTGAAGAGACGTTTCTCGTCGGGGACGACGATGTCGAACTTCTTGACTTCCTCGAGGAAGTTGGCCAGAGCGCGGCCGGCTTTGGCAAAGTATTTCTCACCCTTCTCCTTGCTGGCCCGTAAGGGGTTGCCGATGGTGGCGGTATCGGAATATTCGTGGTGTTCCATGGGGACCCAGATGTTCTCGGCGCCCATGAAGGTAACCATGCCGGAACCGTCGTGTTTGCTGAAAGCCGGGCCCATCCAGCGCGGCGCATGGGTCCGGTCTTGTTTCGCCTAGCTCATATCAACGGAATCGGGGTTGTAAGCCCAAGCGGTGCTGGTCTCCACTTCTCCGGCGTGCCAACCGGGGGTCTCTTCCGGCGGTCCTTCAAAAATATCGCCCACCAGGGAATAGGCCCGCTCGGTCGGGGTCTTGTACCAGCAGACGCAGCA
>JAAYHY010000117.1 GCA_012735135.1 Bacillota bacterium
AATCCCCTCCCCGGTTAAAGCAGAGGTCTTTACCACCGGAGCTTTGGCCGGGATTTTATTTTGGGCTTGCTCCGCCGTTCCCCCCAAGCGGTCACTTTTATTGACCACCACCAAATAGGCCAGGTCTTGCTTGATAAACTCCGCCACCAGCCCTTCCTCCACGCTTCCCCAGGGCTCTTCGGGGGTCACAACCAGCAGCGCCAGATCGGTCTTGCGCAAAACCTCGTGCGCTTTCGCAATGCGAAGCCGCCCCAAATCGCCTTCGTCGTCAAGGCCGGGGGTGTCAATCAAGACCACCGGCCCCAAGGACGGCACTTCCATGCTCTTGTATACCGGATCGGTGGTGGTCCCCGCCACCGCCGAAACCACTGCCACCTTTTGCCCGGTCAGGGCGTTCAGTAGACTTGACTTGCCCACATTCCGCCGGCCAAAAAGGGCGATCTGGATGCGGTCGCTCCTGGGTGTACCGTTCATCCCTTCCCCTCCTTTCCCAAAAAGAAAAGCCCTTCATCAAGAAGCCTAACGATTCTTGATCAAGGGCATATTTAACCATGGGCAATCACCTCTCTTCTGCCTCGGAGCACCCTCGGCATTAGAATGTTGCTTGGCGCCACCAGGACCTTTCCCCCTTAAGTTTCATACTCTCGGGGTCAAGTTTTCCAGGGCGTAAACCTATATATTGATCATAGACCATTCCAGCGGCCTTGTCAATGAAGGGCAAGAAAAAGACCTATTCAAAAAAGCCAAGGATAAAAATGCCGGCCATGACCAGGGCGATGAAGACATACTGCCGGAAGGTCAGATCCTCCTTCAAAAATAGCCGGCCCAAAAGGACAGAGACAATACTGTAACTGGCGATCATCGGCGCGACAATCACCGAGTTGGTGTCCAAAGCAAAAACATAAAAGTACTGGCCGGCCGTCTCGAAAACCGCCGCCAGCGCCCGGTCCCTTTCCTCCACAAGCTTAAAGGGTCTTTTTTTGGCGCCTACCACGTAAACAAAGGCCACCACAGCGCAGAGGAAAAAGGTAAGCTCGTAGGAGATCAAGGCTTCTTCCGGACTCATCAGCTTCGTCAGGTACACATCATCAAGGAAAGTACCCAGCGCATCAATGATGGCGTACAGAATGGGAAAGATCAGCGCAACCGCCCCCAACCGGTACTTCCGGTCCACCACGATCCCTTTTTGCCGCCGTTCGGCCTCGGCCAATTGGCGCTCGGTGATACCGATGGCGACTAATCCGGCTGTAATCATGGAGACGGCCAGCAGTTGCCAGCCATTCATTCTTTTCCCCAGAACCAGGAAGGCTAGTAATCCGGCCACCGCGCCGGAGGTATTGCTCACCGGCGAATTGATGGAGACCTCCAAATACCTCAGGCCCACATAGCCGCAGACCATAGATAAAATATACATGGACGAGACCGGTAGATACCTGATGATATTCATCAAATCAAATTGCCAGCCTAATTTCGAGAGTTCAAATAAGGCCTGCAGGCCCATGACGGTACCCACCATGATAACAATCCGCCAATGACTGTACTGATCCCGGGGGCAAGTCCCCTTTTTGTAAAAAGCATCCGCCACTCCCCAGAAGAAAATCGTCAGGACCGCAGAGGTATACCACGAAAAAACCATTGTTTTCTCCCCTTTTGTTTCTAAAGTATTACCGCGTATCATTGGTTATCCCGTGCTCAGACCAACTTGCACGCAAATGAATTGGATGATACAGCATTATATCATGTTCGAAAAGACATGAGAATCCAACAATAAAAAAAGCCACCCTTCCTTCTCCAAGGAAAGGTGGCCGTTGATCTTATCCTAAGCCGTCACCGGTTTATTTTTTCCGATCTTTATTCCGTATTGGAGCGCGACAATGATGGCGATGATGATGATGCCAATCAGATCCGTGGTTAGGCGCGGCTCAATCATCATAAGCCCGGCGCCTACCGCCAGGATCCGCTGCCAGACGGGGAGTTTGGTGTTCATATAACCTTCCAACCCCCCGGCAATGGCAAACATCCCGATCAAGGAAGTAAGGGTGAACTGGACAATCTGCCCAAAGGTGGCATTAACCAGTAACATCGTTGGGTTCAGCACAAACATATAAGGGATAATAAAAGCGGTGATCGCCAACCTCGTTGCAATAACCCCCGTCCGAATCGGGTTCCCGCCGGAGATGGCTGCCCCTGCATAGGCGGCCAACGCCACCGGCGGTGTAATATCGGCCACCACCCCAAAGTAAAAGACGAAAAAGTGGGCGGCGAGCACCGGCGTTTCCGGGATCAGCTTCAAGATAATCGGCGCCGTAATGGTCGCCATGATCACGTAATTGGCGGTCGTCGGTACCCCCATCCCCAAGATCAGGCAAGCGATCATCGTTAAGAAGAGGGCAATAAGGTCAATCCCGCCCGAAAGGAAGAGCAATCCTTCGGCCAGCTTCAACCCGATCCCGGTGAGGGAAACAACCCCGACGATAATCCCCGCAATGGAACAGGCCGCCGCCACCCCAATGGTGTTTTTCGCCCCGTTTTCCAGGGCGTCCACAAAGGCTTTTGGCTCTAACCGGGTATCCTTCCGGAACATACTGACCACAATTGCGGCCAGGATGGCCAGGCAGGCCGCCCGGGAAGGCGTGTAACCAATGGACATCGTTACAATCAGCACCACGATGGGCAGGAACAAATAACCTTTCTTGAGGAACAGCTTGAAAAAGTTGGGGATGGCTTCCTTCGGGAGCCCCTTGAGGCCGGTTTTCTTCGCTTCAAAATGAACCATCAGAAAAATGCCGGCAAAATAGAGGACCGCAGGGAAGATTGCGGAGACGACAATCATGGAATAGGGCACCCCGGTCATCTCCGCCATCAAGAAGGCGGCCGCGCCCATGATCGGCGGCATGATCTGTCCTCCGGTGGAGGCCGCCGCCTCCACGGCCGCTGCAAAATCCTTGTCATACCCCGCCTTTTTCATCACCGGAATGGTGATACTCCCCGAACCGACGGTATTCGCCACCGAACTGCCGGAGTACATCCCTTCCAGGGCGCTGGAGATGACGGCGACCTTCGCCGGCCCGCCCGTGGCCCACCCGGCAATGGAGTTGGCAATCTCAATAAAAAAGGCGCCAATATTGGTCTTTTCCAGAAAGGAACCTAAAATAATGAACAAGACGATAAAGGTGGAACAAACGCCGATGGGCGTGCCGATCACCCCGTCCAGGGTATAAAAGAGGGTATAGACGATGCGCCTCAGCGAATAACCGGCATAGAAGGCGTAACCGATAAAAGCGCTGGCCACCACCAAGATCGGTAATCCCACCACCCGGCGGCAGACCTCGGCGGTGATCACCACTCCTACGGCGCCAACCAGCATATCCCATTGGCTAATCCGGGTCGCCTTCACCGCCAAGTCGGCAAAGTTCACCACATAATAGAAATAACAGGCCGCGCCAACAAGCCCAAGGATCAGGTCATACCAGGGGATATAATTATTCCGTTTGGCCGTCCTTTTTTTCGCCGGGTAAAGCACAAAGGCCATGAAAACAATAAGCCCAACAAAGGATGCCCGGCGGATCTGCTCCGGCCAAACGCTAATCAGATTCATATAAAAAACATACAAGGAAAATGCCGCCAGTAAATAGCGGACCGCTACGCGGGGGACACCATGAAAATGCCTGGTGTTTGCTTCCCGGTCATACTCGGCCATTACGGCATCCACATCAACTTGGCCTGACGGTTCGTGGAAAGAATGATGCGTATTTTTTAGTTCAGACATAATCCTCCTCCTTTTCTTGAACTAAAGATGTATCTTATCAAAACCGGAACTTCGAAGGGAAGCCCTTCCTTCCGGCTTTATTGCGCACGGGCAAAAAACGGGAAAAGCCGGCGTCCACTCAGAAATTGAACAGTGGTGTTGCGGCCACAAAGTTGACGCAGGCTGATCGCTTCCCTGCCGATCTGCAGGGTATGGTCGGAAATCGTCCCTACAATATAAGAAAGCCGCTCCAAACGCCGGTTAATACCGGTGATCATCATCGCGCCATCTTCGGTATATTCAAGACGCTGGCCTTCCTCCAACGTGGTCGGGACGCCGGCGCCAAAGGCATAATAAATGGTGCGGACCACATAAATGGCGCCGTTTCGGATCTGGTAAACCTCGGTCACCGGGCTTTGGTTTACCGAATGAATAAAGGTAACGGAAAACTCCTCCCCCTCTTCCACCGGAAAAGACCTAAAGACTTGGCCGGTCTCCCCATTTTTCAGGGTGAGGCAGGGGGCGGAGAAAGTCGAGAGTAAAAAAAGAGAGGCCGTGATTGTGACCACGATCGCGGCCCCCGTGAATAGCCATTTCTTCGGCATTCCTATAGGACGCCGACCTCTTTATAGTATTTCTCAGCGCCGGGATGGATGGGAATGGCGATACTCGAAACCGAATAGGCCGGATCCAATTCGGCGCCTTTCGGATGGCCCACAGCGATCTCGTCCGCATTTTCAAAGAGGGCTTTCGTCATCTTATAAACCAAATCTTCACTAAGGTCCTCAGAAACGATGTAAGTGGCGACCACGGCGACCGTCTGGGCACTCTGGTCCACACCCTTGTAGGTACCGCCCGGGATATTGTATTTGGTATAGAATGGATACTTCTCCATTAACTTCGCCGCATGTTCGTCATCGACTTCCAGCAACCGAATCTGGTTGGAAGTGGCCAATTCAACAATGGCCGTGGTGGGCGCGCCGGCTACACAGAAAAAGGCGTCAATTTTATCATCCTTAAAAGCCGTGGCGCTATCGCCGAAACTAAGGTTATTAACGATGATATCGTCAAAGGTCATCCCATAGGCTTCCAGAATCTGACGGGCATTAAACTCCACTCCGGAACCGATATCGCCAACCGAAACCCGCTTGCCTCTAAGATCGGCAATGGAGTTGATTCCGCTCTTCGCCACTACTTGGCAAACTTCCGCATAGACACCGGCCATCGCCGCGAAACCCGTCACTTTTTCCCCGGCAAAAAGGTCGGTACCGTGATAGGCATAGTACATAACATCATTCTGCACGATGGCAATATCCGCTTCTTTGTCGGAGATCAGATAAATATTGGCTTTGGAAGCGCCGGTCGACTGGACATCAAAGCTTAAATTAGGGATCTTTTTGCTGAGCACTTGCGAAACAGTTCCACTGTATGCATAGTATGTGCCCGTTGTTCCGCCGGTGGCCATCTTCAGGGTGGTTTTCTTCGCCCCGCAGCCCGACAAAACCAGAACAACGACTAATAGCATCACCAAGATGAACCAGAATCTCTTTTTCATAAATAGTCCTCCCTTGTATAATGATCATTGTTGACAAGAAAAACAACAGTTTTTTTCTACAGCGATATAATCTATCTTATAGTAAATTCCCCGCTTTTTCAACGCGCTTCCCAAAAAAGTCAAGAAAAACCAGGAACCGGATATTGTAAGTTCTGGCAAGCCGGTACAGAATTGAAGAAAATAGACAATACCCGATATAAACACACACCCTTAATTAAATTCGGTATGATCGTCTTTGCTCCTGCCCGTCAAGCCTTATTATACTGTATACATAAATCAAATGCCCTTAAGGTCTTACGTTGATAATAATAACCTTTTATGGTATAATTTTCTGCGCAATAAACAAAAAAAGATGGAGGGGTTTGCCAAATGGAGACTCTTTATCTGAAAAAACGCAGTCTATTCCAGCTTTTGGCCCTCATGACAGCGTTCATCTTTTTTGCCTTGCTCTCGGCAGTGCGAACCGGCGCCGTCGAGGTTGGTGATATCCTTTATTACGAAGGCTTTGAATCCACAAATACACTCCAACAAAACGGCACCGCCACGATTACACTGAGCGACGAGTATGCGGCCGCCGGCAAGCGGAGTCTAAGCGTCGAGCCGGTCTGGGAGAATAATTGGAGCGGTGTGGCCCTGCGCAATGAATTTTTAGCCGCCCCGATGCTGCCTACGGGCGAGTACCGTTTGACCGCCAAGCTCTTGAGCCCGCAGGAGGCCACGGTGGGCATCCGGGTGGAAACCAAGGATAGTTCGGGCGCCGATACCTACGGCACCGTAGGCCGGGCCAAGGTGAATTTGACGGCGGGGCAATGGGTGGATGTGACGATGGATTTCGCCGTCCCGGCGGACCACCGGTCAGTGGTGGCCATTGTCTTCCACAACGACGACCAAGTCCCCAATCTCCACTTCTATCTGGATGAAGTAAAGCTGCAGGTAACAAGCCCGCCTAAGCCGGAGGAAATCATCATCCCCAAATGGGATCTGACCCTTCCTTCGCTCAAGGATACATATAAGGATTACTTCATGCTCGGCAATGTAATGAATCCATTCCAGACCAGGGATCCCGAGCTAACCGCCATGTATAAACACCAGTATAACCTGGTGACAGCCGAAAACGACATGAAACCCCAGTCGCTCTCTTCCGCCAAAGGCCAATACAACTTTACCAATGCGGATACCATCGTTGACTGGGCAATCGCCAACAACCTCAAGGTCCACGGCCATGTCCTGGTCTGGCACTCCCAGTCGGCCCGCTGGTTGAACCTGGGTGAAGACGGCCAGCCGCTCACCCGGGCGGAAGCACGGGCGAATCTGGAAGAGTACATCACCACGGTGGCCGGGCATTTCCGGGGCAAGGTCATCTCCTGGGATGTAGTCAATGAAGCTTTCACCGACAGTTCCGGAATTCCCTCCCACTGGACAGACGCCCTCCGCAAAGATGTCCCCTGGTATCTCGCCTATGAAAACGGGGCCGACAAGGCGAAGGGCGAAAGCGGCGCCGACTATATTTATGACGCCTTTGTCTTTGCCCGGCTCGCCGATCCGGAGGCAATCCTCTTTTATACCGACTACAACGAAAACGAGCCGTGGAAACGGGAAGCCATGGCCATGATGGCGGAAGAGCTCAATGCGAAATGGAAGACCGACCCGCGGAACACCGATCCCGACCGTTTACTCATCGAAGCCCTCGGCATGCAGTCCCACTACTGGACGGACAGTCTGGATGTGAAAAGCGTTGAAGCCGCCATTACCCGGTTTATCAAGGCGGGCGTCAAAATCGGCATCACCGAACTGGACATTCCCTATGGTTCCTGGACCAACCAGTACACCAAACCCCTGACCAAAGAGGAAGAGATTAAGCAAGCCAAGGTCTATGCGGAACTTTTCAAAGTCTATAAGAAGTATGCCGGCCACATCGACCGGATTACCTTCTGGGGTAAGGCCGACTCCCAAAGCTGGCGCGGACAGAGTAGCCCGCTCCTCTTCAACCGGGCCTTCGGCGCCAAAGAAGCCTTCTGGGCCGTCATCGACCCCGAAGGCTACCTTGAGGCCAACAAGTAAGTTACCACCGGTTATTCCTTGAAAGCACTACAGGCGCCGCGTTGATGCGGCGCCTGCTTATTTTGGTATAAACGATCAAAACTTCCCAGCTGACCATCGTGAACAGGGTTACCGGGAACAAAATAGTGAAAAGAAAAAGCCATCGGCCTCCCCCAAATGGCAAGTGAGCAAAGAACCATAAAGGAGGGGTGCCAATGGCCAGATGTACGGCCTCCCGGTCAGCCTCTGATAATAGGTTCTTTCTTTCAAAGCGTCCGGGCAGTCTGCTAATCCTATCTCCGCGCGTCTTTGACCACCTGAATAAACTTGGCGGCTAAAGCGCTCATTTCCGCCCAGTTTCTCTCGGCGATCAGTTTTTTACTGACCAATGCGCTGCCAACCCCGACAAAGCTGGCTCCGGCTTTAATAAATTCGCCGGCCGTCTCCAGATTAACGCCACCGGTTGGGGTCAGCCGGACCTGGGGCAAGGGTCCGAGAATATCTTTGAAGAAGGAGGGACCCAGTTTCGTGGCGGGGAAGACTTTGACCACATCGGCGCCGGCCTCCCACGCCGTGAGAATTTCGGTCGGCGTGAACGCCCCGGGAATACAC
>JAAYHY010000118.1 GCA_012735135.1 Bacillota bacterium
CTGAAGATTGGGAGACTTCTAGATGCTATATCAGGAAAGATATTCTTCAGCATATCTTAGCCAGGCGCAAAGTAGCTTAGTCCAGTGGGGTCTCGATGGGAAATTGCGAACTATACTTGACACAATCCCAAGCCACCGACCACTTCTTTAATTTGCCGAACTGAGAATATAAAATTATCAATGGCTTGGATCATCTCCTCAGTGGCATCTTCACCGCGCTGAGCATCTTCAGAGGCCGCTTGGCAGATCTTGTTAATTTCCAGGGTGGACTTTATAACTTGATTCGTTCGAAGGGTTGCCTGCTGAATAGAATCAATGGCCAAATTAACACTTTGACTTTGGGATTCCGCTCCAGCCGCCAAATGGTCGATAAGTTTGTCCAACTCCCCCAATGAGTTTGTCGTTTCTTCAACGACTTGAAAGAGATTATGGGTGGAAGTATTTATTTTTTTTCCGACATGGGCAGTACGGGTTACCATAGAACGCAGCTCTTCAACGGCATGGTTAAATGCGGACGCTACGACCCCAACCTCATCACGGGAAGTTAAATCAACTCTAGTATTTAGGTCACCTTGGGCAAGGAGCCGGGTTGAATCGCGGAGCTTATACAAGGGGCGAATGATGGAACGCGAAACCAATATACCAATGAACAGACCTAATGATACACCAATAATGGTAATAATCATTTGTAAAGTTCTAGTCGATGCATAAACTTGCCTACCTGTTCTGAAACTTTCCACCCCGACGATTCTTTGCGCTTTTCCCAGCTCATAACAGAACTTATATAGCTTGTTTGATACATCTTTAAAGTGATAATAAAGGGGCTCAATATTACTGTCTCTGGCCTTTAACCCATTATAAAGCTCCCGCGCTGCTTCTTCATATTCTGTCCATACCTGATTAAAGCTTTTCCTCGTTTCTTCTGTAAGGTTGTAAAAGAAGTTTCCGACTTGACCAACACATTCAGTCAACCGGCCATAATAAGCGGAGATCGATCCGGAGCTGCCTAATTCTACCGCTTCAAAAGCACTATGCTCCATACGATATATTGTTTCCAAAAAATCAAAAAGCGGAAAAAGCACCGAAGTATTACTATTAAAAATATTGGCGGCCGCATGATTCATTTCTTCAATTCCCGAGTTGCCTACGAGGCCCACAGCAACAATCATTACACTCAAAACAATAAGGATTACGAAAATCTTAAAGAAAACACCACTAAAGACCAATTTTAATTTGGGCTTACCTGAAATTTTCACTGGCTTCCCTCCCCTCAAAATCCAAATAAATAAAAGAGGAAGGACATAACGTCCTTCTCTTTTCAGGAGAGTTTCAAGGATAAGCACCTGTTCACTTCTTTTTCGTTTTAATATCCAACCAAACTGCTAAAAGAAGGATAGAACCTTTAATAATCGGTTGCCAGTAGGCCTCTACATTCATCATGCTCATTCCATTATCTAAGCTAGCCATTACCAGAGCACCTAAGACCGCACCGGGAATACTACCGACACCGCCCAAAAAGCTGGTTCCACCAATTACACAGGAGGCAATCGCATCCAATTCCGCCCCATCACCGGCCGTAATGGTTGCCGCATTTAAACGTGCAGTGGTAAGAACACCAGCAATCGAAGCTAGTAAACCCGCCAAAACAAAGACGACCAATGTTCTCCGGCGGACATTTATCCCGGATAAACGTGCGGCTTCAACATTTCCACCCATGGCATAGACTTGACGGCCAAATTTTGTGTTGTTGGTGATAAAAGAGAAGATTATGGCCAGAACTAAGACTACGATCACCGGATAAGGGATTCCTTCGTATTGATATAAGACATAAGTAGCAAGAATAATTAACCCGCAGTATACTATAGTAGTCAGGATCTCGAAATACAAAGGTTTAACTTTAAATCCGTACTTAATTTTGGAACGGCGGGACAATATGCTGGTCAAGACCAAGCCAATTATGATAATCGAACTCAAGATTATTCCAGGAACAAGCGCTAAATAGCCACTGCTTAAAACCTTAAAACTGGGAGCAAGAGGAGCCACCGTTTGGCCTTTAGTTATCCCGAGCAGAATTCCACGGTAAGCCAAAAGACCAGCTAATGTCACAATAAAAGCAGGAACATTATGATAGGCCACCCAGTAACCATGAAAGGCTCCGATTAAAGCGCCACAGAGTAAAGCAATTAAAATTGCCACCGGGGTCGAAACATGATACCACACCTGTAAAATACCAGCCAGACCTCCCGTCAGCCCTAAAATTGACCCGACTGAAAGCTCAATATGGGTGGTAACAATAACCATCACCATGCCGATGGCCAAGATCGCTGTAATTGACACTTGACGAGCTAAGTTTGAAATATTACGGGGAGTTAGAAACCGCCCCTCTGTCAGGATCGTAAAAAACAACCAGATAATAACTAAGGCAATAATCATCGTATAGGCACGCAGATCGAATCTGGCGTTAAGTCGTGAAAACAGACTTTTTCTGGCAACAATTGTCGATTCTGTAGATTCCCGAACAACGCTCATTTTTAGTTCCCTCCTGTCGCTGCCAACATTATCTTTTCTTGGCTGGCTTCGTCATGTTTGAATTCACCATTGATTTTACCTTCATGTATTACAAGTATTCTGTCACTCATACCCAGAATTTCAGGTAATTCAGAGGAAATCATAATAATCGCAACCCCTTGTTTTTTTAGCTCATTCATAATACTGTAAATCTCATATTTTGCCCCGACATCAATCCCTCTGGTGGGCTCATCCATAATTAGGATCAATGGTTGGGTTAAGAGCCATTTGCCCACCACCACCTTCTGTTGGTTGCCACCGCTAAGATTATTTACTTTTGTCTCTAAAGAGGGGGTTTTGATACTTAAAGTATTCACTATCTTTTCCGAATCGTGAATTTCTTCGTTCGCATTAATAACCCCGGATTTACAATATTTTTTTAGATTAGCCAGCGTCAAATTCTTTTTAACATCATGAATTAGCACTAATCCATAACGTTTACGGTCTTCGGTGACCATCGCCAAACCGTTATTGATCGCATCCAGGGGACTTTTAATCTCGACTTTTTGACCATTGATATAAACCTCGCCGTAGCTTTCTCCTGGGAAGCCCCCAAAGATGCTGCTCATTAGTTCGGTTCGGCCGGCGCCCATTAAGCCCGCGATCCCCAAAATCTCACCGCGCCGGACACTAAAACTGACATTATCAACTAATTTCCGTTGGGGGTTATCAGGATCAAAAACATTATAGTTCTTCACCTCAAATATTACTTCACCAGTCTCGTGGTTAATTCTGGGGAAACGGTTTGATAGCTCTCTCCCGACCATCATCGCGATGACTTCATTTTCAGTGGTCTGGTCAATTGGTTTGGTCGCAATTGTCTCACCGTCACGAAGCACCGTGACCGTATCGGCTATTTCGAAAATTTCATTGATTTTGTGTGATATATAAATACAAGTGACGCCATTATTTTTTAGAGTCCGAAGAATGTCCATAAGTGTATCTACTTCATTTTCCGTCAGCGCCGCACTGGGCTCATCCAGGATTAATATTTTAGCTTTTTTGGACAGAGCCTTTGCAATCTCCACCATCTGCTGATGACCCACACCCAGGTTAGCAACTTTTGTTTGCGGATTAATATCTAACTTCACTGCTGCCATCCATTTTTTCGATTCGTAGTATAACTGATGCCAATTGATGACTCCGTGTTTATTGGGTTCGTTACCAAGAAAGATGTTTTCGCCAACGGTTAACTGTTTTACGAGGGTCAGCTCCTGATTAATAATGGCAATCCCGGCCGCTTCGGAGGATGCAATATTATTAAATCTTTGTTCTTCTCCATTTATAATTATAGCTCCGTCATAAGTTCCGTAAGGATAAACACCACTTAGAATCTTCATAAGTGTGGATTTACCAGCCCCATTTTCGCCGCAGAGCGCATGGATTTCACCAGGACGGACTTTAAAATTGACGTTGTTTAGAGCTCTGACCCCTGGAAATTCTTTCGTAATATTCCTCATTTCCAGGATATAATCGCCCATCTGACCTCCTCCTCTCGAGGTACCAAACAAAAAATGTTAGGTTTAATATATGATATCCGTTTTTTACTAGAAATAGAGCCGAATCCGAATTCACCATACTAAAGAGAGAGAGGAAAACCTCTCTCTCATTTTCCATCATAGTAGGGTTCATAGTGGAACTTAACCCGCTATTTATCTGCCGGCCAGTCTTTCTTGGGAATATTGCGATAAACTTCCTCCACTGTATAGAAGCCATCTCTTATAATTACATCATACATATTCTCTTTATAAACAGGAATCGGTTCAAGGGCCAAATAGGGCACATCAACTTTGCCATTGTTCACACTCAATTCAGCTTCAACTTTTTCACCCTTGGCCAGCTTAATAGCGGCTTGGGCAGCAGCGGTCGCAATCGCCTTAATTGGTTTGTAAACGGTCACCGTTTGGGTCCCCTCAACGATCCGTTGGCAAGCGGCCAAGTCCGCGTCTTGTCCGGAGACCGGAACTTTCCCGGCGAGTTTTTGGTCGGCTAACGCCTGAATTACACCACCGGCAGTGCCGTCATTAGCGGCCACCACCGCATCAACTTGATTATTCAACATAGTAAGGGCGTTTTCCATGTTAGCTTGTGCGATTGCGGGGTCCCAGTTCGGGGTGAACTGATCATAGACAATTTTGATCTTTCCTTGGTCAATGTAGGGTTGAAGCGCCTTCATCGAACCCTTTTTAACCAGATACGCGTTATTATCGGTCGGTGAGCCACCGATGTAAACAAAGTTGCCGGCCGAGACCTTCGAAAGGACACCCATGGCCTGTAAATAGCCAACTTTCTCATTATCGAAAGATATATAGAGGTCAAGGTCACAGTTACTGATTAACCGATCGTAAGCAATTACGGGAACATTTGATTTATGTGCGGATTCAACAGCCGCGGCGCAAGCCTCGCCATCATGGGGAACAATAACCAAAACATCGACGCCTTGAGAAAGAAGGTTCTCACACTGGGAAATCTGCAAAGCATCGTCGTTATTGGCTGCTTGTACCAGAACCTGGGCGCCTAATCTTTCGGCTTCTGCTTTAAAGAAGTCTCTGTCTTTCGCCCATCTTTCCTCCTGCAAAGTGGCTAGTGAAAACCCGATCTTTATTTTCTTTGGGGCGGCAGTAACCAACGAAGAAGATACCAAAACAACCAACAAACCTACAATAAGAAAAATCCGCAAGTTTTTCACTGCAATACCTCCTTAAATTTTTAGAATAACTGATGAACCTCGCCTTGAGATTCATCAGTTTAACTACACCTAGATTAACATCAAGTAACTAATTTGTATCTAGAATTGCTTGCGGATTTACATAATTTTCTTGTTGTGAAATTCATCTCTTTTCTTTAAAAGGCCTGGAATAGCATTTTTTTGTGGTCAAAATTGTCTTGCGTCATACGGTAGATTCCGATAGATATCTTCAGGTTTATGGAATTCGTCTTCAATGATTATGTTGATATTAGATTGGTCAATTGAGATTGGGGTTATTATTTCTGCCGGAATATAATTTTTTCCGTTATAAACCGCCGGACTATTTGTGCTTATTTCTTGATTTTTCGCCAGAAGCATAGCAAGTTCACCTGCGCGATAGGCCAGTTTACGAATGGGTTTATAAACGGTCATCAATTGGGTGCCTTCAATAATTCGCTGACATGCTGAAAGATCAGCATCATGACCGGTTACAGGTATCTTCCCCGCCAAACGCCATTCGGATAAAGCCTCAATAACCCCGCTGGCCAGACCGTCATTAGCAGCAAGAACAGCGTCAAAATCCACATTGTCCAAAAGAAGCCGGGAGATCGTCGCATAGGCTTTTTCCGGAAGCCAATCCTCTGCCCATTTTTCGTAGACAATTTCAATCTTATGCTTTTCTAAAAAAGGAGTTAGTACATTTCTGTAACCCTGATTAATCAGATAACAATTATGATCAGTCCGGGGCCCGTTAACAATTACATATCGACCGGAAGGAACCTCTTCCGTTAGTCGTTTAGCCATTAACTCTCCTACCTTAATGCTATCAAACGATATGTATAAGTCTAAATCCGCGTTTTGGATCAAACGGTCATAGGAAATAACTTTTATACCGGCTTTTTTTGCAATTTCGACCGCTTCCGCCGCCCGGTTTAAATCTTGAGGAATGATAATCAAAACATCTACCTTCTTGTTTATTAAGTATTCCACTTGTTTCACCTGTAAATTATGGTCGTTATTGGCGGATAAGGAGATAAGCTCTCCCCCGCACTCCGTAATTTTTTCTTTCAAGTAATACTGATCCCTTTTCCACCTTTCTTCCTGCAGAGTAGCCATGCTTAAACCAACTTTCACCCGCGAAGGTTTATTATTATGATTGATTACCGGTAAGCCCCGCCGATAAGTAACTATGCTGATCATAAATAGCAATAACATCGCCAATAAAAACAGAGGGTTCTTTAATTTTTTCCTATCCATCATTTATAATCACCTCTTTAGTAACGGTCTTCAGAGGCAGTTATATGGCATAGATAGCAGTTCATCCCCTTTGTTCACCCAGTTATTCCTCACTCGTTACCTGTCTGCTTTCTAGCCCAATCTGACGGCGTTACACCAAAATACTTTTTAAAAAGCCGGCTGAAATAATTCGGGTCATTATAACCCACCAAGAAACAACATTCTTTTACCGATTGTCCCTTCGCCAATAATTCGATGGCTTTTTCCATCCGCAACCTGGTTATATACTCCGAAAAACTCTCTCCCAATTCTTCTTTGAATAAACGACTTAAGTAAAAAGAACTGACATTGACCATATCCGCTAATTCTTCTAAGGAAATATGCTTATCATAATTATGATCGATAATCGCTTTCGCCTCTCTGATTACTGAGTTAATATTCTTTTCCCTATTTTCCTTTACAGAGTTAACCATCAACTTAATCTCCGCCGCGATTAGACTGAATACCTTTTTTAGATTATTGCTTGATTGGAACATAGTGGCTATCCTTTCATAGCTTGGCACAAATAGGTTTAGACCGTAGTTTTCTTTGGTTATTCTGTAGGAGGTAAAATAAAAATTTAAAAGGTGAAATAAGATCTGATCCTTATGTTCTTCACTTATTTGAAACAATAAGAATTCTAATTTATCAAGCAAAAGCTGGACCTTCGTTGAGTTTCCGAAGGAAAGAGCATTCCATCCTTCCTGGAAATAAGCGAGTAGTTGATCCTCCCACAATAAACACGAGGACTTTGGTAAATCCTGATAGTAAACAATTCTTTCTCCCCATCTTGAATAATTGAGGGCTTGAAGTGCCTCGTAATAGGATTGTTTGACTTTAGTTGGATCCGAATAGATCTCTCCCAGGCCAAGGACAATTCCCCGGCCTATATCGCCGGGAGGTAAGTGTTTAAGGATCTTTTGGCCATAGTTCTCCAAGATCTCTTTAAAATCTTCCCCCGGATCGATTGCCAGCGGGAAAAAAACTGTCAGTGGATTCGTCTTCAGCGGGCCAACAAAACATTTAAATAAATGACGAATATTTTCAGCAAGCAGCACCAAATATTCACGGACTTGATAAATATATTCGTCATAATTTTGATTGGTAGTTTCTTCCAATAGGGAGATCGCCAGAAAAAAACCGCTGGTAAAATTGAAACCAAGTAATTTCTGGTATTCATAAAATTGTGATCGGCTGATCCCATTGACCAGATTATGTAAAAATTCACTTTCAATAAAAGGAATGATTTTTTTATATTTTTCCCGTAGTTCTAAGTCTTTTTGCCGCTCTCTTTTTATTTGTTCTATTCTGTTTCTAACTTTATTTATAATCTGAAGTAACTCGCTTTTATTGATGGGTTTTACTAAATAGGAAAAGACATTTAAGTTAATTGCTTCTTGGGCATAGCTGAAGTTGTCATAAGCCGAGAGAATTATAAAAACCGCAGAAGGTATCAAGCGCCGGATCTCCGCAAGGGCCTCTAAACCGTTAATCCCCGGCATTTTTATATCCATTATCACCAAATCAGGTTTGAAGGTTTCCGCCTTTTCAATGGCTTCTCTTCCGGTGCGTGCAGTCTCTAAAACCAACCCTTCCTCATGCCTTAAGATTTTACAGACTGATTCCAACATTATTAGCTCGTCGTCAGCTACAAGAATTTTCATCCGCAGGCACCTCCTGATCAGGATCTCCCTTAGGCAAGATAATTCTAATTGTCGTTCCCTGTTTCGGGATACTCATGATTTGCAATAAATTTTCCCGCCCAAAAAATAACCTCAAACGTTCCCGAACATTCCAAAGGCCAAGTCCGGTTGTATGACCGGATTGTTTTCTCCCTTCTTGCAATCTTTTAACGGTCTCATCGTCCATACCCAGCCCATTGTCGGACACATCAATGATTACAGACTGATTATTCTGGTAAGCGCGGACCTTGATTTCGCCACCTTCCTCCAATTGCTCCACACCGTGAATTAAGGCATTTTCCACAATCGGCTGGATGGTCAGGAGAGGAATTCGAAAATCGGCAATTGCCGGATCGACATCGATAAGCAAGTTAAACCGGTCGCTTCCATATCTAGTTTTTAGGATAAAAAAGTAGTTTTCCAAGTTATCTGTTTCTTCGCGGATTGTCACGGAAGTATTTATTTGGCGGAGGTTATAGCGGAGTAATTTTGAGACTTTATCGATAAAATTAGCCGTTTTATCCGCATCTTCCATAATTGCCAACTGAACGCCGGCATTAAGCGTATTAAATAAAAAATGGGGGTTAATCTGTGATTGAAGGGCATGAAGTTCCGCCTCTTTTAGGGTGTTTTTCATCACTAAATTCTGGTATTCTTGTTCTTGAAGTTTTTTTCCAAATCGGCTTTGTTTTTGATTTCTGAAATCAACTTCCCTATATTAGCTGCCATTTCATTAAAGGCCTCGGAAACGACGGCAATTTCATCATTGGAAGAGACCGGTAAGGGGGATAGCTGAAATTCACCCCGGGAGATTGTTTCAGCGGCCTCAACCAATTGTCTTAACGGTTTCGTTAGCCGGACCCCAATCCAGATCGTGGATATGATACTAAAAATAATCGCCAGGATGATCATGAGAAGACCTAGTCGTTGTATAAAGTTTATCCGCTCAGTAATTAATTGATATTGCATACTATTCTCTTCCAGCTGCTTTGTGATCAGACGATCAACAGCCCATTTAATATTGGTATTATACCGTAACACCTCATCAAATGCCCGGGAATAACCGGCACTGTCCCTTGCTCTTTTAAACCGCTCCGCAGAATCGGCTTCCTGTAAAAATAATCTGGTCATTGTTTTTATATTTTCTAGAAGCAGATGGTTTTCTGTACTTTCTTCGATAAGTCGCAGATTATTATATTTCGACTCCACTTCCTGGTAATAGTGGTAATAACTACGCAACATGTCAGAGCTGCGCTCGATAAGGTATTTTTCCAGAGAAATTACTATATTATCCACATCTGAACTGAATTCCCGTAATTCTACGGAATATGCTAAGAGACTGTTGATTCGGGTTAACAGAGCGCGTTCACTGTAGTAGGTGCAGAAACTTACTGAAGTAAAGACAATAATCATGGTTAAAAAAGAAAACATAAATTTATTACGGATTGATTGTATAGGTTTTTTACTCACCTTCCACACCAGCCCGTGCATTCGTGATCAATTTACTATACATCTCGTCCACATTCGCTGAATTGACCAGAAAGATTGGGAGATAATAGTTTTCCTTTTTTGAATCTCCTTCTATTAAGCGAAGTAAGGCGAGCATACCCTGGGCGCCAAGTTCATAGGGATCATCCGTCAGAACTCCAGAAATGATCTTCCGCTTAATATACCTGACAATCTCCGAATTTAATCCACTTCCGATGATTGTGATTTGTGATACCCGGTTCAGATCAACAACTACTTTAGCCACACCGAGCGTATCGCTAACATCAGAACAGACTATAGCTTGAATCTGCGGGTAATTTTTTAAAATCGTTTGCGTTTGCTCTTCAGCCCCGATGCTTCCACCCTTCGACCTCATAATCAAGCTTAAATTAAGGGCTGGATTATTCTGGATAGCCGTTTTTAGACCATTTAGGTATTGCGTGTAATTATAGTTGGAGAAATTGGAAGTGACCAGCACCGCCACTTCAATCCGGGAGGATTTAAGATGGGCGGTGGCCTCAATCAGAGCCGCTCCGGTTCTAAATCCTAATTCATAAGCATTAATTCCAATAAAAGAGTGATAGTCTTTATTCTCAAATTCGTTAACCAGGGCAACCACAGGAATTCCTTTTTCTGATGCTTCTTTAATTAGGGTTAAAAAACCAGGTTCATTCGGCACAGACAAAAGAATCCCATCGATCCGTGATAAGATTGCCATTTCTAAATAACGTTCCAATTCCTTAATATTACGAAAATGAGAGCTATAATACTCAAGGGCAACCTTTTCTTTAGCAGCAACGGCTTTTACTCCAGAAAAGACATGTTCCCAATAAACCTCATCCGTTACTCTAGTAATCATCATACAGTGATATCGATGGTCAGCAAAAGGCGGGCTTATGGTATTTTCCGGGATTTCTCCGAATCCGTAGGCCCAATAGACAACATAGATTATAAAAACCAAAGTTATGAGGAGAATAATCTTTCCCTTCATCATACACCTCAATCTAACCAAGTAAAGAACCGGAGAAACAATATGGACCTAAACGTATGTAACAGTTGTCTTACTAATTCTAGTTTGAAATGGAAATTCCTTTAAAGTCAATCCTTCCGTCCCTTCTTCCAGTGGACAAAAAAACCTTTATTTACCGGTTAGTATTGAGTTATGAAAGATTTCGCGGTGGAAACATTTTTATAAAAGAGAAGAGGAACCTCCCATTCACAAAGAATGTTTGCCCCCTGGAAGGGGGCCGAGGTTCCTCCTGAATTTAAATTTGAAAATCGCCGATGAAAAGCAAATCTCACCAGCTATTTCTTTTCTCGTTGTACCTGCGCACAACTTCCCCGGTAATATCGATGATATTTGTCCGGGTGTAATAAGTAATTGTCGTGGAATCAATAATCAACGAATATTTTTGTTCTTCCCCAATAGCCAGGATTATTTCCTGGATCTCGCCGACCAGTTCATTTCTCATCCTTTGAGCTTCCGCTTAAATCTGGCTGTTCGCTTCATCCACCTTTTGCTGGTATTCATTGACCAACTGGGTCAACTGTTGTTGCTTTTCGGGAGTATCCTGGGTTTCTATCTCTTTTTGCAGTGTGTTAATGTTGTCGGCGACTTTATTTAACTCATCCTGTTTTTCTTTGATTAATTGCAGTAATACCCGGTTTGCGCCTTGACCGGCCAGGGATTCATTGATTACCTTATCAATATTGACCACTGCCACACTTACATTCCCGGCGCCGCTTGCCGCTGCTGAAAACAACGCCATCAATAATACCACCATCAGACCTGTTACCATAATCGTAAAACTTCTTTTCATTCTTTTCCTCCTCCTTATAGCTCTTTTAGGCTGATTTTATCTAAGAATACTTCTTGCTTCGTTTCAGTTAATAAAAACTGGCCTGGGCATTAAAATGGATTCTTACCTTGTCTTTGTAAGGCGCCCCACAGACAACTTGTCCCGTAATCCGGTCGGTTAATTGAAGATTACAACCAATCCCGACGGAGGCCAAAAAGTTTTCATTGGTAAAAGGCCACTTGCTAAAAGCGATACCCTGGTCGAGAAAGAGGAAGCCTTTAATCCAGCGTGGGGTCTTTTCATGCAGCTCCAATCTTAAACAATAGCCATGATCCCCCCGGATAATTCCAACAGCATAACCCCGGACCGTCGACACCCCGCCAATGGAAAATTGCTCCCTTTCGGGTTGGTCTTTGGTCCCCAGCTGACCGCTGAAGTTAAGGACCATCCGCCGGTTCTTTTGGGTAATTATCTGCCACTGGTATTCACTGTTGTATTTAAAGAAACTTTTTTGTGCTTTTTGTTGGAAACAGGGTAGTTCTATCCTGTTTGCCCCCGGTCAAGCTATGGCTATAGAACCTAAGATTATCGTCTACCCTGTTTGTATGTTCAAACCCGCCTGAAACCGTAAGCAGATCGGTCTTTTCCAGTGTTGAGGTGGAGATAAAAACCCTTCCCGCCGAGGGGGAACTGATAATTCAACGAAGCGCTCATCGACCCTTGGCCAAAAACTCCATTGAGCGTCAACGGATCCCGGTACCCGAATAGGCTTCTGGCGGCTAAATAAAGGCCGGCGCGATACACTCCCCCCGTATCCTCGCTTCCTTGGTTATCCGTAAATATAGTCGCTTGGAAATTAGACGGCTCGAAGGTCTTAATGATCACATCGGTGGTTTGGTATTCCTCCCCCGCCTCCAGTTCGGCGATGACCATAACGTCGTTAGTCAGGTTAAATAGTTGTAATTTTGCTTCCAGGTTGTCCAAGTAAAAGATATCGCCTTTGGTCAATCCCAACCGGTTCCTGATATAGCGCGCCTTCGTATACCGGTTATTCTCCACCCGGATCTCGCCAATGCGTCCTTCAACCAACTCCACCCGGATCACACCATCTTTAACCGTTTGCGGTGGAAGAAAAGCCTTGGCCGTAAGCGCCCCCTTCTGTAGGTAAAGATCATTTATCTTATCAATTACCGTTTTCAGTCGATCAATCGACATCCATCTCTCTTCATACTCGGCAAAGACTGATTCAAGCTCTTCCGCTGATAGAATTTGCGATTCACTCGTCACAATTTTCCTAATATAGACGAAGGAAGGAAGTTCCAGTACCTGGGGCTCGACGGCATCGCTTGGAAACTCGCCTTGTTGTTCGCTCTCTGGATCGATAACTTCTTCGCCGAACTCCAGGTCCCGGGCCTCGCCATCACTGGAATATTCTTCTTCCAGACCAATGAATTCTTGCTCATCCTCCGCGTCTTGGGGCTCGGCGGCATTACCCGGAAGAACAGAACACGACACCACCAAGACAACCATGAGGATCATTACCAAAACCTTTTGCGTAAAAAGCCCTCGTGGGCTACTTAATCTACGCCCCATCTCTTTTTCCCCCTTACTCCTGGGCTTCTTCTTTATCCACGATCTTCCCTATTCTGTTCTTCGGTTTCATCTTCTACTTCCACGTCCTGTTCTTCCATACCACCCTCAGCATTCCCATTGTGTTCTTCCGCACCCTGTTCGGCCTGGGTTTCATTTTCATCCTCAGTCTCCTGAGTGCCCAGTATTTTTTCTGCCCCGCTAATCAAAGGATCCGTCTCCGGGATCTCCGGAACCACATTCTCCTCCGCCAGCTGTGGAGTGGTCAGGGAGGATAAAGCCTGCATGTCGCGGGTGGTGTCAAGGATTGTCTTCCCAAGGTCGTTACTGATCCGGTCCGGTTTGTAATTAACGATAAAACCATTGGTCTTAATCTCGCGACCGGGGTTTAACATGAGGTAGAAAGCGACCTTCGGGGCAGAGAGCTGTAGATCAACATCGTAAAATTTCCGGTTTAAGTTGTCGACAATGACGTTATTTAAACTGCTTTCGATCTCTGCGTAAGTGCCAATCCGGAGATGTCCGAAGCCTAAACGCTCCGTCTTGACCTGAATCACCCCGGAATCCATGACTAGCCGGTTGAAGTGCAGCCCCTTGGCACTGGCCCCCTTAATCAGCACCTCGGTTGCCATCTGCCGGCTACTGCCGGTAACATCCAAGAACAACCCGGAAGTTCCGTCATGGACCAGTTCCTCCAGTCGCAACCGGTCGGCCTTGATCGTCAGCAGTCCACCGGCCATCTGGAGTTTTGTCACCTTGAGGCCGCCCGCCACTACCAACAGGTTCAGGGCCCCCTCTCCATGAAGGAGCGACTCCACAACCAAGTCGGTCATATTTGTAAAACTAAAGTCACCATTGGCATGATTCGTCGCCTTCAAGACTGAAACCTGGTTTTCCCCGGTCAGGAGCTGGCCCGTGCTGCTGTTCGTCACCAGAAGCGACGTATTAATCCCGCCGTTTCTTTGTTCAATGCGATTGAGCGCCTCCAACCAGACCCCGCCTTCGCCTTGAACATTGATCAGATCGGTTAAAATCAGATCGCCAAAGGCTTTCACCCGCAACTCACCGCTAGCGGTTATCGGACCCAGGTTGACCAAGTTGGAATAATCAACCAGGTAAATATGACGGCCGCTGGCTGTAAGCTCGCCTTGTTGGGTGAGGACTCTAAATTCCACATTTTCTCCGTCAAACCGGCCGATATCTCCCTTCACCGAGACCAAGCTGACGCTCTTAGCGACGATCTCCAGTGAGCCTTCGGGATGGAGATCGATATCAACAGAATCCCTAAGTAAAACGGTGATGATCATGTTCTCCTCATCAACCAGGACATCATTGGCTTCGGCGGCGGCTAACGCCAACCGGTTTTCCCGGTCTTTCAGCACCTCCGGATTCTCCACGTCAATCACCAGCTGGCCACGGTCGCTGCCGATACTGCCATTCTCCGCAAGGAGCGTTACATTCCGGCCGCGAATATTGGGGTCCTCAAAGAACGGCACGGTGCTGGTGGTTCGCTTATTCAGAACCACTTGGCTTAAAGAGGTCTCCAGTTGTTCTCTCGTCCAATAGTAACCCGCGGTCAACTCGATTCTTTCCTCATTGGAAACCTCATACTTCCAATCCGGATCAAAATCCTCTCCTCCGTAGAGTTGATGGAGGGCTTGCAGTTCCGGACTGGCGGTTTCCGGATCATAATCGTCCCATGTATAAACCGGTTGACCCTGGTCATCATAGACCGGTTGACCCTGTTCGTCGCAGACCAGCTGGATATTCCTCAGCCGCCAGTAGGTCTCGTATTCATGTTTTTTCGCTTTTTCATAGGCCGCAATCGTCTCCTGGACGCTCTCTTCCGCTTCGGCATCTATCAGCCGTAGGCGTTTCCAATGCTGTTCCAGCTCTTCTTCGGTCCGTTCATCCCGTTGTTGAGTATAATTGGCATCAAAGAAGGAACCGTTCAGCGCCTGCAACCAGACATCGCCCAAGGTTGAAACCACACTTTCCAGATACACATCCCCTTCGGCCTGGGAGAGATGGATATCACGGGTCGCTGCGGCGCGTAATCCCCCGGCGCCACTCTTAATCCTTAAGGGGTTTTCCCGGCTATTGCCAATGCTTCCTTGCTCGGAAACCAGTTCAACCCGGTTCCCGTCAATCACCAAAGCATTTTGACCGTTACCGATTATATCACCGACAGACACCAGCCTGATCTCCCTGGCGACTTCGGCGGTCTCTTTTTCGTCCGGATCCTTGTTGTCGTCTTCTCCGTTTCCGCCGTTCTCGCCGTTCTCACCGTTCTCACCATTCTCGCCGTTCTCGCCGTTCTCGACAACCGGTACTTTGGTTTCGATTCTGTTCAGGATCAGATCACCGGCTACCGCCCGAATATAGATGTTTTTTGCCTCCGCGGTCAAACCGGCGGACCCGTGCACCTGGACAGCCAGGGGATTTTCCCTGCTTCCGATCGAACCTTTATTTGAAGTTAAGCTCAGCCAATCGGCGTCGAGGACAGCATTTTCCGAAACCTGCTCGATTCCGCCTTCGGCAATGACCGTTATCCCGCCCTTTAAGTTAGAGACCCGGCCGCCAATCCTGACGGGGCCATCACTTGTAATCGAAAGCTGACCGCTGTCCGCCCCGATAAACTGGACCCCGATCGTATAATCTGCCTAGAATGAATGCACGATCCGCTCTTCAAAATTGGGAATAACCCACCAGGCTTTGTAATTATCGAATTTACTCTGCGGATATTCGGCTTTATACCATATAGGATTCCAGTCGGACGCGGTCGGTCCATTATAGTAGAGATAATAATAGGCACTCGGATGGTCTTCGATATAAACGGATTTCTTATTCTCATATTTGGTTTCAGTAACTACTTGCCACTCGCTATCTATAGCGTAATGGTTATAACCAAACTCTTGCCTGAAATAATTTACCATATAAAAGTAGTCTTTCTGTTTCTCGTCCCAATTGTCCTTATGTTGATTTTTAAAACTATCCCACCAACCTGCACTCAGTTCCCCAATTCGATACCGATCAACGGTTCTTAATGTCTCCACTTTGTAACGCTGGTTCGCCAGTGGTTGATAGCTGGTTGCACGAGCGTTTTTAATCACTTGGGAATCGAGTATTGTTTCACCTTCACTCTCCCGGACCAACTTTTCGATGATGATATCATTACCGAGCCGCTGGTAAACTGTTGTCACCGGCAAACCGTTATGGGTGAAATTGGGATCCGTAATGGTTAATTTCCCTTCAATATTTCCAGTATCGAGCAGATTAAGCTTTAGAGCATAGGGGGTATTGTTTGCAATATTGATTCTTCCGAAACCATCCATTACTTTGATCTGTCCCCCGCCGGTGTTAATGACCTTCCCTTCAATGACGGCATTGCCCCCTTCTACCTTCACGTCTTCCACGATGATCTCCTTTGTTTCCGGATTATAGTAGGAGGCGATTTGGCCATACCTATTATCACGTTCAGTCAGACGGTAATGCTGCAACGCATGGGCGTCCAGCGCGGGCCGGCCGTCTTCTTCCCACTTGCGCTCTAAGTAGTCAAGATACTGGCCCAAATTCCCCGATCTCCAAACTAACGAACCATATTCATTTCTTTCTTGCCACTGATACCAGCCTTTATTTACATCAAGCGTCAGACTCCAATCAGGGAGCCCGCTTTGGATCGTGCCGTTGATATTAAGATACTCTGCGCTTAAATATAGATGATTTCCGGCAACCAAAGCGCCGCTGCCTGACCGGCCATCCGCGATTTCCCTGTAGTACCGTAAAGTAAGATCAAAGGGGTCCCCGTAATTACTAAAGTTCTTTGGATCATCTGTCACTTTCCTAAATTCTTCGATTATATCATTCCAGATCGCTAAGGGTTCGCTGGCCGTATGTCTGACCCCAGGGACATACTCCATAATGACATCTCTTCCGCTGCGCATATTAACCGTCTCACCCAGGACAATTGGCACACTCCCGTTATGGCTGACTATATTAATGTTGCCTTTGGCGTTTTCAACGGTGATCACGCCGCTCAGATTAGAAATCATCCCTGTCAAGTCGATATTCGGCCCGTCACCCGTAATGGGGGTATAGGTGTTTTTAATGTTGATCTGCGGCACTGCTACGCTTCCGGGGGCAACAACCGTCAGATTGACCACCCCGCCAAACCCAAATTTGTCCCTGTTGATCCCTTTAATCTTCTCCGCCGAATCAACCGCAAGCCCGTTATAATAGAGATAGCCTCCCTGATCCGCTCCCTTGACGAGCAGGTTGTTAATGCGCAGTTGATGCTGGCTCCGATTGATAATGGTCAGTTCAGTATCACCGGGAGCCAGCAGGTTGCCCTTGCCATAAAGGTTATCCGCGGTCACAACGATATTACCGCCAGCCACGACAAAGGTGTCTTGCACATCGATATAATCGCCGTCAATTATATAATTGATCCGGTCGGTCTTTTCGACCACATTCCCGTCGAGATCAAAGACTAAACGTTCCTTGTTATAGATCCCGGTCCGGACGGTACCATCAACATTCACCAGGTTATTGCGGTTATATAATCTCTCGCCCGCTTTGATCTGGAGGGAAATTTTTTCCATCCCAAACAACTACGGCGGCCGCCCCGGCTATCCCGTAGGTCTTGCTGTTGGCACTGGTTGTGAACTCGGCTTCGGTCCGTCCGCCTAAATTGGCGGTGATCGCTTTTATAACCGCATTTTCATCCAGAATAACCGTACTGCTCACCTGGTCGGCGGTGATCTTTGATTCGGTTTTGGCAACTTCGATGGCCCCGCCGGTGTCAAGTCTGACGTCATCGTAAGCGGTAATCTCGTTGACCGCGTTGTAATTGACCATGCCGCCAACAATCTTCGCACCGGTTATAAGACCGGAGTCGGTCACTTGATCATCTTCCGACTCAAGCTCGCGGACTTCCCTTCCGGTACTTACAACCGATGAATTCTTTCCTTGGACGACCCGGGCGTTGCTGGTAATCACCGTATCGCTGATCCCTGCCGACGCATTGATCACTCCGCCGGCCCCGACCTTCACGTTATAGCCATCCCCCGGTAGCCGCATAGAGATTATCCGTGCCGACCGCGTCAATCGATAATTGACCGGCAATTGTTCCCTTAATCCCATTGGCGAGCTTAACATGGATCTCCGTATCCGACCTCGCCTGCGACACAACACCGCTGACGGCCGCTATCCCGCCAACCGTCACCCCGCTGGCTACCGCCTTTACGTCCGGCTTCGCCCCGGCCAGGATAGTAACGTCCTTGGCCATCTCAAGCGTAAGGTTTTCACCAAGCAAGGCGTTGACGGCGCTTTCCTCCGTCGCCTTTGCCACCGTGCCTTGGGCGGTTGTGGCGCCGCCCGCTCCAGCCTGGCTATGCGCGTCAATCTTCCCTGCCAGGTTGCTTTGGAGGGTCAAGTTGCCCTTGCTCGTAAGCGTTGTGCCAAGATTCGAGGCGCCCCCCTGGGCAATGGAAGCTTCGATCCGGCCACCCCGCTTGGCAGTGGCAACCACTACCCCGCCGTTAACGAATCCAGCGGAGAAGCCATAGGCTTTGGTGACAATATCCCTTTCATCAACAGCGGTGATCTTTACTTCCCCGGCTTCGTTTAACAGATTCAAGGTCGCGCCCTTTCCAACCCGGGCAATCATGTTATTCTCTACTTCGGCCAGAGATACAGCCGCCCCGATCGTTACGGCGCCATAGCTCCCCTGGTAACTATAGACTTGCACGGCGGGCGTGCCGGAATCGCTATTCCGGCTCCGGGCGTCGATGGTCAAGTTTCCGGCGGCCGTAATGTTTGAGGCCCCCGTCACCTCAGCCCGGAGATTATTCTTCATCAGCACGACACCGGCCGTGCCGCCAACGCTTGCCACTCCTATCCCGCCGGCGCCGGCGTTAACCCGGATCTGATCCACACTCTGCGCCATAATTGAGACGTCATTACCCGAATCCAGGGTTGAGTTTTCAACCTGGGCCGTGACCCCCTGTTTGTCCTTGTCCAGTGAATTCAGATGCCCGATCACATCGACGCTGACAGCCTCATTAACCCGGGTAATCTCCGCCTGGCTCACGCCGCTGACCCCGTATTCGCCTTCTTCACCGATCCGGAAGTTACCGTCTTCCTCGCCGGTCCGCAACCGGTTCACGGTCATCCGTTTATTAACCTCTGCCAAGGTTCCCTGGCCGTTGGCGTTGAGCTCATTCTTGATATCACTATTTGCGTCATTTAAGATACTGCCAATCAGGATTAAGGTGGCATTGCCGCCCAAATTGGCCCCGCCGCCTCTGGCGGAGGCGCCGATGGCATCAACTTTCCGTACGGTAATAGCCGTCACTTCCTGTTGATCTGTGGTATAGACCCTTGAGTTATCAATGAAAGCCGAAACAGTGTTATTGATCACATTCACATTGGCGCTGGCGCCGACACCAGCGGTAGCAGAAACACCAAGCGCGCCCGCCCGGTTAATCAGTTCAATTTTATCTTGGGCGTTCACCGCCAGACTACCGTTGCGTTGCGTGGCGTCGCCCAAATTGGAATTGGCGATATAAGCCTTGGTAGTCGTGGCGGTCAGATCAACCAGAACATTACCGGCTGCGCCTTGCGACGCCCCGACGGCCCCGCTTACGGACCAATGCTGAAGCTTAAGGTCGGTAACCGCCGCCACCGTTGTCTTCCCGCCGGCCATAACCCGGGAGTCACTGATAAAAGCTTCAGTGAGGCTCAGGTCCAATGCCGCCGAGAGGGAAAGGGAACCGACACCGCCTCCAACGGCCGCCGTCCCGGTGGCCAGGAAGAAATCACCCTTATAATTAGCGGTCACGTTCAGATCTTTGGTGTCAACCTTGCTCCCCTGGAGATAAGCCCGGGTCTCGCCCTTAATCAGGCCCAGACCGGCCGAACCGGCGTACACTCCGCCCCCGACGGAGCCATTGGCGACAATAGAGACAATTTTTCGCTCGGCGGTGGCTTTTACCGTGACAGCCTCTTTAGCCCGGACCGCTTCACTGTCGACGATATAGGCCTCTGTCTTCCTGGTCATGACATCGGCTTCCACCCCGCCGCCAACGGCCGCGGTACCGGAGCCCGCCACTTGGCCGGCGACGGCATTGATTTGGGACTGATCTTCCGCCCGCACTTCCAGTTGACCGGCGGTGATCTGGAATCCCTTGTATATTTGGTCCGCTGTCAGCACGGCGTCAATCCGTCCTTCAGTCAAGTTGTTGATGACCGAGGTGACGGCCGAACCGCTGATCGCCGCGGTTCCGCTCCCCGTGCCGGCAGCGCCCAAGGTGTTAATCATTGATTTGTTCAGACCTTGAACCGATAATTGATCGGTAACTTGGTAACGGCCACCTTCAAGGTAGCCCCTGGTTGTATCGGTGATCAGATTGACGGTAACCGCGCCGCCAACCGCCGCTTTTCCGGCGCCCGCCGCCGCCCCGGAGATTGCCGCGATCTCCGCTTCTTCCTGGGCTAAAACCGACGCTTTCGGCGCCTGAAGATCACTATCAAACAGGGCGGCTTCGGTGGTATTGGTGATGTAGGAAAAGGCAAAGGAACCGCTAACCGCCACCGACGAGCTGACGCCCCCGGCCACCCCCACAGTTCTAATCGCGGCGCGGCTTACACTGTTGACCAGGAGTTCGTTGGCCAGATTGAGCTCGCTGCCGCGCACATAACCGAAAACATCGTTGTTTACTGTATTAACGGTCAGCCCGCCACCAATCGCCGCCTTACTACCAAAAGTGGCGTTCCCCGAACCGGAATAGATGGCCGACGCATCGGTCGCCCGGAGATTTAAAGTATTACTGTTAATAATGGTTCTTACCCCGTTGACCGCGGCGATTTCAGCGCGGGTGGTGTTATAGATATCGGCGATGGCAAACGAACCGTTAATCGCCACATCGGCGGAACCACCGCCGGTCACCGCTAAAGTGTATATCTTGCCATTATTTAAACCTTGCAGTTGAACAGTTTCCGCCGTCAGGTTGGAACCGTAAATTTCCGCCTGGGCTTGATTCCCCAGATTATTCACAGCCACTGACGCCCCAACGGAGACCTTGCCGATGCTGATCGTTACCTGTCCGGCCAGTGACCCGATCCAGGAGCGGTCATCGGCGTCGATGGCAATGTTGTCCGCAGTAACCGTGCTCTTATTCACCTTGGCCGTAATCTGGTTGGCAATATTGTTCACCGTAGCCGAACCGGCGCCGGCGAACTGTTTCGCTCCCCCCACGCCAAGGCTGAACCCGGTAATCGCCGCCGAGGAGATCGCCCGCACACCGACATTCCCCCGGGCATTCAGGGTTTTGACCGTCGACTCCTCAATAACCGCGGCAAAGGTGTTGGCAATATCATTCCAACCGAAAGAGAGCCCCACATTGTTGCCGCTAGCCTGCGCGATCCCGGCCACGGCAATGATCCCCACGTTGTTTTTATGATGGTTGTCCACCGGAATGATAAGGTTGTCGCCAACTTTTATTGTATCGTCTTCGGACAGGCCGTTGGCCTCCCGTAATTTCGCTTCGGTCAGATCGAATTTTTCCGCGATCTGCGCTAAAGTATCGCCTTCTTGCACCGTATAGTTACCGTCACTGTATAGGGCAGAGGCATCATAATCAAAAACCTTTTCTTCTCTCTGCTGACCGCCATCCTTCGCATCGATCAGCTGATTCAAAAGGGCGACTTCATCCATCCCGGAGACATCCCGGGCCAGGACATCAACCCGTTCGCCGGCGCTGACCGTTGAGCCGAAGATCCCGGCGGTCGTTTCGTTCCGGAGCAGATTAATAACGACCGCACCGCTTAAGCTTCCCGTGTCTTCACTCACAATTAGACCGGCGGTGGCGCCTCCGGCGATAATCCGGGCCGCGCTAAGCCCTTGCACATCAACCGTATTAAAGTTGGAAACCTTGGAGTTAATGACTTGGGCTTTACTCAGATTGCCGATATCGCTATAGGTGACAGTAAGACCCACACCGCCTTTACCGCCGTAAGTCAGGGTTCCGCCTCCGGTCCCCAGGTAGGTGCGGTCATAGGCGATCACTTGCAACTGATCGCCATTGCCCTGCTCTTCGTTAATGTTGGTCTCCTCAAGCGTGGCGGTGGTCTGGTTGCACCCCGATTTGCCGGGTTTAGCTGCTTATTTAAATTTTCCCAAATTTTAATCAAACAAAAAACTTTGTCGCAAGGACAAAGTCTTAAATTTAAGATCTTATATTTATTATTTATATAACGGCTTTATATAACGGCATGAATCCGCCGAAAATACTTCGCTAATTCATTCGCCGGCTTCGTCCGGTGTTAGTCCTCCGCCAACTCCGGATAAACATAGGGTGCCTGTACTTCCGGGGAATTACGGTCGACCGCCCGCGCCGTGATCAACCGGCTGATCGGGTAAGCCGCCATCAACTCGGCGGGGAAAGGTTGCATTAAGGATTGCAACGCGGCCTCATCGACTCCATCGGCCAGCCAAACTCTTTCTTGCGCCCGGGGCAAAATCACCGGCATCCGCTTTTTGAGATTATGGATCTTCGCCAGCAACGGATTGGCCTCCGTCGTCAGAATACTGTAGGTCTTTAAAAGCTCGCCGGTGGCCGGGTCCACCCACTCTTCCCAGATCCCGGCGAAAGAGAAGATGGCTTTATCTTTGAGGAAGATATAATAAGGATACTTTTTCCCCTGAAAAGCCCGCCATTCGTAAAAACCATCCGCCGGCACCAAACAGCGGCGCCGCCGGATCGCCTGGCGGAAAGAAGGCTTCTCCAGCACCGTCTCGGCCCGGGCGTTCAAAGTCTTCCTCCGGATCTGGGCGGCCTGCTCCGGGGTTTTCACCCAGGAGGGGATAAGCCCCCAGGTCATCGCCTGGAGCCGGCCGGGCTGATCATTGGTGAGCACCGGCATCTTCGGAAAATCAAAGCCGGAGACATAATACTTGGGCATGGCCAGTTCCGCTGTCAACTCCCAGGCAAAATCCGCTTTTAACTGATAACGGTTTGCCAAACTTTGGGCCGTGGCGCTTAACGCATAAAAGAAGCACATGGTCTACACCCTCACCTTAATAATATCCGTCCACCGGGTAGTGTAACAAGGCGACAGCCTTTCCTGGCGGAGTTTCCATCTTTCGCCCGAGCCTTGCGTTGCCACTTTTAACGTGTCCCGTCCATATTTTGCGTTCACCGCATCGAGCACCCGCATCACCGCGGCCTGTTTCTCCCGGTTCACTCCGTCAAACAAGGAACCTTGGATCCGGTGCTCCGGTCCAATCTCCATCACGATCACCCCCGCCTTCTTGTAGCGGTAACCTTCTTTATAGATGGCCTCTACCCCGGCGGTGGCATAACGAATAAGCTCAATGGTGCTGTTGGTCGGAACCGGCAGTTTACAGACGAGGTTCCTGGCATACTGAGGTTCATGCTCCTTAAAGCTGTTGGTATGGAGGAAAACCATCAGCATCCCGGCGCAGGAGTGCTGCCGCCGGAGCTTCTCCGCACAACGGGCCGCATAGGTGGCCACCGCTTCCTTGACCGGTTCCAGTTCCGTTTGGTCCTTCCCAAACGAACGGGAGGTGCAGATTACCTTCTTCGCCGGTGGAATTAGTTCCATTTCCAAACAGGCGATTCCTGCCAGTTCCTTTTTGATTCTCAGACCGACCACGGTCATTTTCTTCCGGACCCAATCATCATCCAACTGCAGGAAGTCCCAAGCGGTATGGACCCGTATTGAATTGAGCAGTTTTGCATACTGCCGCCCAATCCCCCAGACTTCCCCGACGTCCAAGTTTTTCAACGCTTCCGCAATCTCCTCCGGATCTTCTAAAACACAAACCCCCTTTTGCTCCGGGATCTTCTTCGCCCGGTGGTTGGCGACTTTGGCCAGCACCTTGGTGGGGGCCACCCCGATACTGACCGGGATCCCCACATGGCGTCCGACGGTCTCCCGGATCGTCCGGGCGTACGCCGCCCAGTCCACAGTTAACCCCCTTAAATTCAAAAAGGCTTCGTCGATGGAGTAAACCTCCAGCTCCGGCGTAAACCGGCCCAGCGTGCTCATGACCCGGTGGGATAAATCACCATAGAGCACATAATTGGAGGAGAAGACCGCCACCTGGTTCCGGCGGAGAAAAGCAGCGATCTTAAAGGCCGGTTCGCCCATTTTGATCCCCAGCGCCTTAGCTTCGTTGGAACGGGCGATAATACAACCGTCATTATTGCTGAGGACCACCACCGGCCGGCCGTTGAGATCGGGCCGGAAGACCCGTTCGCAAGAGACGTAAAAATTATTACAGTCCACCAGGGCAAACATTCAGTAAACCTTCTTTATAATATAAGTGACAATTCCCCACACCGCAAAGTCGTTCCCTTCCCGGAGTTTAAGCGGAGGGTAATCCGGGTTGGCCGGCATCAGGTACAAATCTTCCCCTTCCTTTTGCAAGCGCTTCAAGGTGAATTCCCCGTCCAGATAACAGACGGCCAGCGCGTTATGGCGGTAGGGGACCGCTTTATCGATCACCAACAGATCCCCGCTCTCCACCCCCGCGCCCCGCATCGAATCCCCCTGCGCCGTCCCGTAAAAAGTCGCGCTGGGGTTCTTAATCAGCAGTTCGTTTAGATCAAGGACCGCTTCCAGATAATCATCGGCCGGAGACGGAAAACCGGCTGAGATATGACCGACAGCCGGTAAAACCAGTCCCGAACCCTGGTCGGGATAGAAAAGCTTAAGTTTCATGGTGTCTTGCCCTTCCTTTACGAACATGTGTTCGATTATCTAATTATATTATATGCCCCGGCAGCCAATTGTCAAGCCACTACAGTTAAAAAAGAAGGAGGGAATTTTCCCCTCCTCCTCAACTGGCCAGGTTGTTTTCCGTTCCTCCCCCAACAGGGAGAAGGTTTTACCAAATGCATCTTCTTATATAGCGGATCAAGCGCAGTCGTCTGCGCGCGATTTTTTGCCTAGAGGCCAAGTTTCTCGATGGCTTCCTCCCGCATTTTATACTTGAGAACCTTCCCGGCGGCGTTCATCGGAAATTCGGTGACAAACTCAACATAACGCGGGGTTTTATGCTTCGCCATATGGGAACGGACATACTCTTTAAGCTCCTCGGCGCTCATCGTCATCCCCTCTTTCAGAATGACACAGGCCATAATCTCCTCCCCATAAGTCGGGTCGGGAACGCCAATCACTTGCACATCCTTGACCTTCGGATGGGTGTAAATAAAATCCTCAATCTCCTTGGGATAAATGTTCTCCCCGCCCCGGATGATCATATCCTTAATCCGTCCGGTAATTTGAAAATTGCCGTTCTGGTCCCGCCGGGCCAGATCCCCCGTGTGCAGCCAGCCGTTTTCATCGATCACCGCCGCCGTCGCCTCCGGCATTTTATAATAGCCTTTCATGACGTTATAACCGCGGGCGACAAATTCCCCGTCGGTCCCGTCGGGAAGGTCGGCTCCGGTTTTCGGGTCAACGATCTTGCACTCCACCCCGGGCAGAGGCCGTCCGACGGTACTCACCCGCACTTCAATCGGGTCATCGACCCGGCTCTGGGTACAGCCGGGCGAGGCCTCGGGCTGCCCATACACAATGGTGATCTCCCGCATATTCATCTTCTCCACCACGTCCTGCATAACTTTAACCGGACAAGGACTCCCCGCCATAATCCCGGTTCTCATCTGGGAAAAATCGGTCTTGGCGAAATCTTCATGCCCCAGCATGGCAATGAACATAGTGGGTACCCCGTGGCAACAGGTGATCTTCTCCTGATGGATCGCCGCCAAGGATTGCTTGGGCGAGAAATAGGGTAAGGGGACCAGGGTAGTCCCGTGCGTCATCGCGGCCGTCATCGCCAGCACCATCCCAAAACAGTGGAACATCGGCACGTGCACCAGCATCCGGTCGGCGGTGGAGAGATCCATGCAATCGCCGATGCATTTCCCGTTGTTTACCACATTGTAGTGGGTCAGCATCACCCCCTTGGGAAAGCCGGTCGTCCCTGAGGTATACTGGATATTGCAAACATCATGCCGGCTTATGGCCCTGGCCCGCCGCTCAACTTCCGCACGGGGGACCCGTTCCGCCAAGGCCAAAGCTTCCTCCCACGCCAGACAACCCTTCTG
Organism: Bacillota bacterium; assembly: GCA_012735135.1. GTDB lineage: Bacteria > Bacillota > UBA4882 > UBA10575 > UBA10575 > Capillibacterium. Next base: position 26,231 of record JAAYHY010000118.1, read on the forward strand.
TTTAGAATCGATGGTGATGATATTCCGTAAGAAGGGCAGCCGTTTGGCATGCAAAGGCTCGTCATCCGCTTTGGTCTCCAATTCCGGACAGAGTTCCTTCATGATCGCCACATAGTTGGAGTCCTTATATCCGTCAATCATGACCAGCGTGTGGGTGTCCGACTGGCGGAGCAGGTATTCGGCTTCATGGATTTTATAGGCGGTGTTGACCGTCACCAGGACCGCGCCGATCTTCGTGGTGGCCCAAAAAGTAATGAACCACTGGGGGACGTTGGTCGCCCAGATTGCCACGTGATCCCCGGGTTTCACCCCCAACGCGATCAAAGAACGGGCAAAGGTGTCCACATCCTCCCGGAACTCGGCATAGGTGCGGGTGTAATCCAGTGTGGTGTAACGGAAGGCGTACTGGTGCGGGAACTCCTCCACCATCCGGTCCAAGACTTGGGGGAAAGTCAGATCAATGAGGGTATCCTTCTCCCAAACATACTTCCCGGTCTTCGTCTTATTATCAAAGAGGCGGCGGCCAACTACCGGCTTCTGCAGATAACGCTGCATAAAATTGGCATAATGGGGGAAAACCACCCCCGCGTCGCTGAGCTCCGGAGCCCACCGCTTAACCCATTCCAGGGTAATATAGCCTTCATAGTTAATTGAGCGCAAGGCCTGCATCATTCCATCAATGGGCAGGTCGCCTTCGCCCAACATTTTATACTTAACCTTACCGTTTTCGACCACGGAATCCTTAATATGGACATATTTGATATAAGCGCCCAGGTTTTGCACGGTCGTATCCGGTTTTTCCCCGGCAAACCGGTAAGGATGGTGCAGATCCCAAAGGGCGGCCACCGCATCGCTTTCCACCTGGTCCAGCAGATTACGCAACCGGTTGGTATCGGCATAGACGCCGTTGGTTTCCACTAAAAGAGTTACCCCATTGGCCTCGGCGACGGGAATTAGCCGGCGGAGGGCCTCTAAAACAACGGCATCGTCCACTTCATCCACCGGGTGGGGCTCCTGGTCCGCCAGGATCCGGACGTAGGCCGTACCCAGCTTGGCGGCGAGCGTGATATACTCCACAATCTCCTGGCAGTTTGCCTCCATCTGCTCCCGGTCTTTTAAACAGCAGCCCGAGGAGAGACAAGGAATTTCCAGATCAAGCCGGGTCAATTTCTCGATTGTCTCCGGGAGCTGGCTCTCGGTAAACGGTTGCCCTTTCACGGCAAAGATCTCCTTCCCCAAGCCCCGGATCTCAATCCCGTCAAACCCGAAATCCTTCGCCATTGAATAAATATCAGTCCATCCAAAATCCGGACACCCCAATGTGGAAAAAGCAATCTTCATTTCGATCTCCTCCTTACAAAAAACCTTTCGCCTTTGCATCTCTGCAAGAGGCGAAAGGTCCGCATATAAACCAGGGCTTCGGATGGCTGTTTCCGAAGAACACTAATATTTAATCCTATAGCCCTTTAAGGATAAAGGAAACATAACTTTCGCCGTCGCGGTTAATGCCAATGCTAACACCGGGATTTAGCATTAAGGTAAGCCATGCGCAGTTTAATTTCATCTCCTGATAAAATTCCACCCCATAGGCCAGTTGGTACTCCCCTTCATCCGGAAGCGCCGCGTCCACAAAGACCGACGCATATAAATCCTCCAGGTATAGGGAGAGCGGCCAGCTTCCGGTCCTTAACCGCAAGAGCGGATGGGTGTATTCCAGTGTAAAAACGGCTCCTTTCTTCGCTGCCAACTCTTCCTGATAACCGCGGATCCGCGGAAAAACATCATTCTGACTATCAGGATCAAAAATACCTTGCACCTTTAAACTCAGGTCACCAGCGCCCAACAACCGGTTGGCTTCCACCCCGCCGTAATAACCAATCCGTTTGTCCAGCCCGGCGTAAGCTAGATCTTCCACCGGCATCTGCAATTGGAAAAGGATCTTGGCCCCGGGATACCTGAAACTAAAGTAAGTATAAGGAATCAGTTCCGTTCCGAAATCCCTCCCATAGGCGCAAGCCAAACCGACACTAATTCCGGAAAACCCGGGTGACAAACGGGAGTAGAGAGGGTAATCAAAATCCAGGTAAAAGGGGCGGTCCAGGAAAGACCGGTAACCGAGATTAATTTGTATAGGCGAGAAAAGGTTGAGGGCCAGCAAAGAATCGGTCCACCACTGTCCGGCCTCCGAATCGTATAAGAAACCAAGTTGATACTCGGGAAAATGGCCGATGGCATCACTGCCTAATAAGTAGAACCCTGCCACATACCCGCCACTATAGGGTATAATTTGGGGAAGCATTACTTTCGGGATTAAAGTCCGCAAATTATCTCCGTATCCCCCTGGTTTGAACTGGATCTCATTCCTTTTTTCCGCCCGGTGCGGCCACCTTTCCGGCAAGGCATCAGGAAGTTCATACGGGGAAAAAGTCGCTTCTCGCCGGTAAAGATCAAACCCGTCCGTGTGTAAGCCCACAAAGTATAAGTCCCCCCGCGTTCCGTCGTAAGCCGGTTCAGTAGCATAATTGCCAGTGGTCATTTTATAAACTTCCCCTGTCAGCAAGTCATAACAGTAGATCCCATAGACCTGCTGATAATTGGCATGGAAGAATAATCGATCCCCGGCGAGCGCAATCCCGTATTCCCCATATGCGGTGGTCACCAGAGGGGTAAACTCCCCGGTTTTGAGCGTGAAAAGATAAAGATCATTGTTCTCCCCGTTTTTCCGGGCGGTAAAGACAATCCGTCCGCCATCGGCAGCCATTTCATCAATTAAATAGGGAACCTCGTAGAGGAGCTTACTTCCGGCGTCCGGATGATAGAGATAAAGCTGGGAACCGAAGCTGTCCTTCAGGGCGGTGGCATACAGAATACTCCCGTCCGGGAGCAGTTCGTAAGTCCGCAGGTCGCCCGCAAGCACCAGCCGGTCCTTTCCTGACCGTAAATCCTTCTCCCGGAGCTCAGCATAGTAACCGTAGCCCAAATTCAAAGCATTATCATACCCGGATTTACTCTCAAACACCCCATAATACAGTTTGGACCCGCGCACTTTTATAGGGAGGCAAAAAGAGGACGTGGTGGCGACGACCACCTTTTCCTCCTGGGTATCAAGATTCAGGCCTACAATCTCCGTTTGGTAATAAGTCTGGTCCGGTCCGGCCTTAGTCTGTATTTCCCGGATATAATAGAGCAGCCTTTCCCCCTGTTCACCGAAGGCGACAACCGGGTTGGAGACATTCCACCCATTGGCGGTAACCCGTTCCCCGTCGATGGCAAAATCTTTAAACCTTTCGCTCTCGTATGCTTTCCATTCCTCCCATAGCTGGGGGAAGGTTTTACCAAAGACTTCTTCCGTATTCGCATCCAACGATTTCAGCGAAGAACCCTGTACCGTGAAGAATTCGGTCAGTTTCTCTTCCCCATAAGTTTGGGCCAGGTAGTTTAAGAAGAGGCCGCCATAGGTATAGATCCCTTCCAACTGAAATTCATGGGGGAAAAAGGTCGCCTCCAAAATGGTGGGAAAGCGGTTCTCCGCCACCCGGGCTCCGATGTAAGCGTCAAATTTCCCGTCATTAAGCCGCCCTTGATAATTAAAAAGACGCGATTCACTATAGACCGTGGTTCCTTCCAGCACCCAACCGGGGACCCAAGCGTTAGGAGAAAGGATATTGCCAAAAATACTACACAAGATCTTCGGTCCTTTTCCCACATTCGTCATTTGTAAAATATGGGTGTATTCATGGATTGCCACCAAAGCATTCCAATCTTCCACTGTCCCAAGCATACCAGCTTTTGGTGGATACCAAAAGAGATGAACATAATCCAAGTATGGATTGGCCAGCCCATTAGGGGTGATTCCAGTGTCATCAATCACCACCGACAGGTTATACCTGCGGTTACCGGTAAGTTTCTCCACCTCCGGCCGGTAAAATTCGAGGATCTGGAGAACGTCCCGGGCTACCTCCTCCATTCCGGAGGGGTAAAACACGGTAAAGTATTGGGTCTTCAGCGCTTGCCAATTGGTTCCGCCAAGACATACGGTGGGAAGCAGCAGAAAGCCGACGGTAAGCATTATAATTAATCCGGCTTTTTTCATGAAAGTAACCTCCATTTAGCTCCTGGCAATAACCCAACAATTCACCATAATTAAGAAATATCCTGCCAATTTCCGGCGGGAAAATGGCGAAGGCAAGCGGGGACATACCAAAAAGCGCAGGTTTAACCTGCGCTTTACAAAAGACCTTTTCAAAGCTCGCTTATCGCAACGGCTGCTACCGTCTAGTCTGTTTCGACCGGCTCAAACTCATCTTTACCAACCCCGCAAATGGGGCAGACCCAATCGGCGGGCACATCCTCCCACTTGGTGCCCGGCGCAATACCATCGTCCGGATAACCGGTCGCTTCATCATAAATAAAACCACAGTAAATGCACTTATATTTTTCCATGCTCTCCCCTTCTTTCATGAATTTATTTAAAGAATGCCTCCGCTGCTTGCCGGCCTCCCCGGCTTTGGATTATCCTCACATAAAGAGATTAACTCTTCCGTCCCGGAAATCCTCTTTTCCTTCAACTATAATTTCGGATGATTAATTCATTGATCACCCCTCTTTTCCGGGCCTTGCAGTTGATATGTCTTTTGGCGGGAACCCTTTCGATGCGGTAGCCTTTATAGATGGTTTCAAAGAAATGGTCATGGGGGTTTTCATTTTTGGGATCCGAATTACTCAGCATTAGATAGGCGCCCTTTTGGTCCAATCTTTGAAAATAGGCGGCCAGTCTCTTCTGGTCCAGGTCGGAAAAGCCGTCTTTTGAATAGTTTGTAAAACTGGAAGTTCTATTTAAGGGTCTGTATGGCGGATCCAGATAGACAAAACTGTTTGGCGTCACAAACTTCTCCGACTCGCTAAAATCACCAGAGTAGATCTGCGTATTTCGTAAGGCGAGGTTTGCTTTTTTTATTGTATCGGGATCATAAATTTTAGGCTTTTTATATCGGCCATAAGGAACATTGAACTCGCCTTGCCGGTTAAGACGGAAGAGACCGTTGTAACATGTTTTATTCAAAAAAACCAAAAAGCCGGCCCGTTCAACCCATGCCCCGCTATAAACCTGGTAATTAAAGCTTTTCTGTTGTCTGTTATATAACTCCCTGATTTGATAATAAAAGGCTTTTCGTTCTGTTTCCGCCCTTTGCCAAAACTCGGTGTTAATCTTCTCTAAGGTGTGGATTAATTCCAGGTGGTTATTTTGGAGGACCTTATAACAGATTATCAAATCGGCATTGATGTCAAAAAGATAAGACTGGTCAATGCGGTAATGGTTTTTTAAAAAGAAAAACATCGCCCCGCCGCCCACAAACGGTTCAAGGTAGCGGGGAATGGCTTTAGTTTCCTTAATCGGTTTGGGCAGCCGGGCTTCAAAGAGGTCCAGTAATTGGGTTTTGCCGCCGGCCCATTTCAAAAAGGGCGCATTTTACAGTTCAACTCCATCGTAAACCCTTTCACTCAGTATTTAATGAATTTACTGCCCGGCACTCCACAGATTCGGCATTTTTCCGGCACGGATTTTTCAATATTGCCGCAGACTGGACAGAGATAGTAAAAGACCTCTTCCGTTTCGTCCAAATTCTCCAAGGCTTCCTGGTAGAGTTTGGCATGGACTTCTTCGGCCGCCATGGCAAAGCGAAAAATAGTCATCGCCGCTTTATTCCCCTCTTCTTGGGCAACCTTTAAGAATTCGGGGTACATCTCTTTAAACTCATAGGTTTCGCCGGCGATGGCGTCCGCCAAATTATCGCTAGTCGACCCAATCTTACCCGCCAACTCAAATTCTTTCAGCGCATGGATAGTTTCAGCCTCGGCCGCAACCCGAAAGAGTTTGGCCGCATTATGCTTCCCCTCGGCCTCCGCTTTCTTGGCGTAAGCAAGATATTTCCGGTTGGCCTGGGCTTCCCCGGCAAAAGCCGCCATTAAATTAGCGCGTGTTTTTTCTTCATTCATGGCCCATCCCTCCAAAATGAGTTAAATATTGAATTATATAAAGAATAAATTCTCCCGGAAGAACCGGTTATCCTCTCTATCTTCCCCTTTTTCAGTAAAAGTTACGCCCACCCAACCGGAAACCATAAAAAATAACCTTTCACCCGAACGGACGAGTCATTATAGTGTGTTTCAGCAAGATGGCTTTGGCTGAGCCCGGGCAAACGATCAGCGGTTGGATGCTTGGTTTAGATCTCGTAGGGGTCCTCAACCCACAGCTGGATCTAGAGGCTGCCCTGGCCTTTTCCCTGACGGGTGACTATGAGCACGGTAATCAGAACACATCCTTCCATCAAGACTGCTCCATCTTGGACTTGGAAATAAAACTTGTCTATTACTTACAAAAGAACCTGGCCGCCACCTTCGGCTAAGACTATTCAGCGGCCACGCTCGATCTGCCCAAAGAACCACGCTACACCTTATCCGGTCTCTCCTTGGGGCTGAAATACCTCTTTTGACAGTTTTGACAGTAAAGAAAGGCGGGGGTATTATCGCCCGTTTTTCCTTTTACTTGTTGATCAAGATCAATCCGGCCAGACACAGAATGACGCCAAAAACTTTATTCAAGTCAAAACCCTCTTTATAAAAGAAGATCCCCACCGGGATCAGGACGATGGCCAAAATAATATTGGCCACCAATGACCCGACACTTATGTTCCATCCAGCCCGGTAAGCCATGATGTAGCCGAACTCCAGGCCGACAATGGCTACCCCCAACACGAGTATTTATATCTCTAATGAAGGCCTTGCCGAGTGAGTTAAAGATAAAAGCCCGGCTTGGCCGGGCAACGGTTCAATCCTCTGCTGGAAACTGGATTGTCCGTCTATCCGAGTAGTGCCGGATGGTGCGGTCCCCTGCTTGATACTCGACACAGACCGACCAATTTTTAACGTATTTCAAGCCATATTCGTTCCCTTGGACTGTAACCTTCTCATCGCCGGTAAGGGAAACCGAAGTTTCCCGTGTTGTTTTTTCGATGGGGATTAAAAAAATTAAAAAAAGTATGTTCAAGTTGAGGCGGTACTCCGGAGTTATCCCCGGCCGTGCGTAGGGTGTCCATTTAAACGTAGGTTTCTCTGCGGTCAGGTCAAATGTGGCGCCGTCCTCCGGTTCCACCAGACCGAAACCATACAAGCCCAAATCGATCTGGCCCAAGTTGTTATCACCTTTTTTAACTACATACTCAAAGACACAAGTCCTACTGAAAACCCCGGCAACTTCCCCAGTTGGGATAAAATTAAGAGTAATGGTCTTGCCGGGAACGCAGTACTCATGGTCCAACTCCCCACTCCCGTGCGAAAAGTAGCCGTTCTCTTCGATCGCGTCAAAATAATCTTTGTCATTGGCGGAAACAGTGTGTATCACTTGGTCCGGGCCGGCCGGCTCTCCGTTGATCAGGATCTGACCGCGAATAGTAGCTTTACTGCCACCGCCGCCACTTGTCTTGCCGCATCCGGAAAGGAACAGGCAAACGGTTAAAAAAACCAAAGCGATTAAGAGCAGGTGTGATCTTTTCATCATTCTCCGTACCTCCTATCCTTTGGTCTGTCAAGACTTGATCTGTTTTTGCCGATCATGCTTGTTATTATTCTTCCCGGGGGATGTTTTGAGAATATCTACTATTTATGCAAATATTCGCTAATTTCCGCGTTCCCCTGCCACTGCCTCAATTTCATTGCTCCGGTTCTATCTGGGTCTGTTCATGGTCCACCTCTTCCACCGGGAACATCATTCCTTGGGAATCTCTTTGGCGCGCGTCCTTTTTGTCGTGAAATAAAGGGTGTCCTCCCGGTTTCCGTCCGGGTTGTGCCTATCCCGACTGACACCCACAAAAACGCGCAGGCTTAACCTGCGCGTTCTCTATTCGTTCTTAGTTCCAAAAATAACAGCTTTCTTCTGCGGCGCCAATTCCTCATATCCCCAGGATAACAGTGGCAATCCGGAAATAAATCAGTAAAGACAAAGCGTCTACAATCGTCGTGATGAAGGGGCTGGCCATCACTACCGGATCAAAACCCGCCCTTTGAGCCAACATGGGCAGGACGCACCCGGTCAACTTCGCCACAAAGACCGTTGACATCAGGGTCAGGCAGATCACAAAGGCCACCATCAGGCCAACCTGATCAAAGAGCATGAGCTTGGCAAAGTTGAAGACCGCCAGGGTAACACCGGCCAAAAGGGCGACTCTAATCTCTTTCCAAACAATCCGGAAAAGATCACGAAACTCCAACTCATGCAAGGAAAGACCACGAATAATCGTGACCGACGTTTGGCTGCCCGAATTACCGCCGGTATCCATCAGCATAGGGATATAAGCCGTTAACAAGACATAAGTCTTTAAGGCATTCTCAAAGTGATTAATAATTAACCCGGTAAAAGTAGCGGAGATCATTAATAGCAAAAGCCAAGGGATACGGCTTTTCCAGATTTCCAGGACAGATTTTTTTAAGTAAGGCCGGTCGGTCGGCGTAATCGCCGCCATCTTTTCAAAGTCCTCGGTGGTCGCCTCCTGCAATACATCAAGGGCATCATCCACGGTGACAATCCCAACCAGCCGATTCTCCCCATCGACGACCGGAAGCACGGTTAAATCATACTTGGCAAACATTTTCGCCACCGTCTCCTGGTCTTCGGTGGTCCGCACCGACACTACATACCGGTTCATTATATCTTCAATCCGGTCGTGCTCCCCGGCGAGAATAAGCGTGCGGATGGAAACAACCCCGATCAAGCGCCTTCCATCATCCGTCACATAGCAGACATTAATGGTCTCGCTATTAAGCCCAAGCTGCCGGATGCGCTTGAGCGCGTCGGTCACCGACATCTGCGCGCGGAGACTGACAAACTCCGTTGTCATAATACTCCCGGCAGAATCTTCCGGGTACTTCAGGATCTCATTGATCTGCCGGCGGGTTTCCGGATCAGCCTGCCTAAGAATACGCTTAACCACATTGGCCGGCATCTCCTCAATTAACGCCGCCACATCATCCACGTAAAGCTCGTTGACAACCTCCTGCAACTCGGCATCGGTAAAGCCTTGGATCAAAAGGTGTTGTTGGTCGCTGTCCATCTCGACAAAAGTCTCAGCGGCTAAATCTTTCGGCAATAACCGGAAAACCAAGGGCAGGTTTTTTTCGGATAATTCGTTAAAGAGCGCGGCAATGTCCGCCGGCTGCATAGTAGTGAGAATATCTCGTAGGTGCTGAAAGCTTTTCTCCGCAATCAGCGTAAGAACGGTCTTATTGAGATCAGTATAAACTTCCGCCATTGGTCTTTTCTCCTCTCTGTAGGTGTTTTAAAAAAGCCGTTAATGTGTTACCTCTTTAGAACAGGAGTAAGACACAATTAGGCTGAAGCCTCAATGAAAAGTGGACGCTGCGGTAGCAAAAGTCCATTCACGATGGCTTCGGCCTAAAGTTGTGCCATTACTACTGTCAGCGTCCATTCTTTTCACCTCACTTTTTTGATGGAATCGAACCCCGGCCTTACCGTAAGGCTTCAAGATTTATGTGCATTTTTCCTTTAACAACAAAGACCACCGCAAGCAAAGAGATTATTACTGATTGGACTAAAAAATAATGGGGATTCATCTTGGGAGCAGATTCCATCCCCGTCAGGGTTATATCAGTCAGAAAGATGACACTACTATTGTTCATCATCCAGTGGAAAAAAACCCCTGCCAAAAACAGATTCTTATTGCTCTTTATGTAATACCATGTCATTATAATCGAAAAACTAATTTCAGTAATGATAAACAAAGGGTAATACTTAAGGCCAATAGCGTATTGAGAAGAACCGGGCCGGTAAAACTCCACTAAATGCCAAGCGCCAAAATATGCCCCGACAATTATTGAGCTTATGAACGGGGATTTTGTTCTCAACAATACCGGCAGCACATAGCCACGAAGGACCGAATACTTCTTCCAATATGGGACCACCAAACAATATTGCCAAAAAGAGCAGAGGGATTAGATGCGGCTCCTTCCTGATCATCTTAAAGGTGGGAACATCCCCAAACAATAAATACGATATGAGCAAGGTAAGTAAACATACTGAGATGAGAATTCCTAGTATTTCCAAATAATGACGGGGTTTGGCCTTTATCCGGACCGCAGATTTCAGTTGCTCTTTAATACCTTTTTTGCCTTGCGTAATCCCGACTAGCACAACCCCGGTCAAAGGCATTCCATACATGAACCAACCGGGTTCACCATAAATATACCATGGCCAGTATCCCAAGAGCGTTGAAAAAAGGAAAAAGAGGAATATTTGGTACTTCTCGATAAACAGGCGCATCTTACCCATATTTTCACCTCTCTCACCTCGCTATCTCTTCCGGTAAAGCGTAATCCCTTATTATCAATATGTTCCTTAAATAATGAGCTTACCTGTTCTCTCTAATTCCGTAATAAACCTGTTCCATTAAAATCTCAGAAATATCAGTCCGAAAAGCGGCGTCATTCATGTACTTAGCAAAGATATCTTGATATCTATATTACTTCAAGGCCAATCCATCGTCAAACTCATATCGGGGATGATCGGTTGACTTGTTTTCTACTTTATCAAAAACAACCACTTCCTCAAAGACTAAAACCGGGTGGCACCGTAATATTAATTATATCCAGTAAAAAAGATCGAACATCAAATCAAGAAACAAGCCCTGTTCCAGTTAGAACAGGACTTTATACCGCCGTGGAGGAGATAACCACTTTCCAATATCCAGTATCGTATGCAATCTCAAGCACATGGCAATCATTGAAGAACGCCGCTACCACAGCCCGAATTTCTACAAGATCCAATTATCGTTCCAGCTTTATGTAAATGTGTTCAAATTTATCCTGTATAATTAATTTTTGATCACTACTCCTTATACTATTCAATGTAAAACTTGGACAAAGATGTAATTGACTATTTCTGAGAAGTAAAGGCATTACGTATTTTGTTAATAGCAGCAGCAGAACCATCCAGAGGAAAACGAAAGTAAACTTTCCCCTCGCCATACCAGTTAAGTTCAAACAAAACAGATTTTGATTTAGCAATCTTAGAAATTACAGATTCGTCATCCGTAAAATGTAAGAACTTCGAGCCCCAACTCTGTGTCAGTGTTATATCCTCGATTTGGTCATCCCACTTTATTCGCGTATAAATAAGATCGTATCCATCTCTCGTCGTAGTGCCAGTTAAGTTTGGAGAAACAGTAAACCCAACATAAACCCATTCGTCCTCGCCATCACAACCAATTCCTAACCAAGCCTTTGTGTCTCCATATGGGAAGCTCATTTTCTTCACTGGTCCAACTGACGGCGAAAATGCGTACCACGTCTCCGCCTCAGTCATTTCATCTTTTGAAACAGATGTAGTCCATTGATTATTAGCAAAAACCGAAAGTGACAAGAAAATAATTGTAATAAACATGGCTAGCCTGATGATCTTGTTATGCATATAACCAACCTCCTTTCAATAATTAATAACGAATAGCGATAACTGGCGTCAACTGTTCTAGCCAAAAGGTTCCCCCACAGCAGACATCAGATCATCACTTCAGATTGCCAAAAAATGCAGAATCAACCATGGGGTATTAAACTTTTACTATGTGCTCTTGCATCAACTCTTCCGCGATTGATTCCGCTTGTTTTAATACAGTTTCAGTAGCCAGTATCTTCATATGCGGAAGTCATATTTACTTTAATAATACCTAGGTTATCTACACTTACAACTCAAAAGTTATAACAAACGTGTAAAACATATATAATACATAGATTCGTATGATTACTCTAATTTCCTGCAATTGTTCCCAAAATTCGACTTCAGCTCAAAACCTTACATTGCCACTGTTAACCATGGCAAATATGGAAAAACCTCGATATGTGCGAAACCATAATCCATTTGTAATACAAAAAAATAAAAAAAGAGGCTCGCTTAAAACCTCTTGCTAATCCTTTGTCTTAAATAACAAATATTTCAAAATACTGCGCTCCTCCCGCCGCCCACGCGGCCCGAAGCGGCCATGCTGTGCTATTTTTCTCCCAAATATCATCTTAATATTTATAATTTACAAAACCTAACTTATGCATTAACCCTTTATTTTCCTCTCTTTTTGTCAATTTATGAATGTTATCCCTAAAATAGCCCGTAGAATCGAAGGTGATTCAAAATAAAAAGGAAGATCGAAAGCACATCCCGAACCATATTAACATCGATCCTACCAGATAGAAATGGGGGTGGGTGGGGAATGTTACCCGCGGAACTTAGCATCCTGGTGGTGGATGATCATCCCCTTTTCCGGCAGGGAGTGCGGTTTTTCCTGGAGTCAATCCCCGAAATAACATTGGTTAAGGAGGCCGGTAACGGGATTGAAGCCTTACAGGTATTAACGGAAGAACTTATCCATTTGGTCTTACTTGATTTGCAGATGCCGGTGATGGACGGGGTGGAATTGACCCAACAGATCAAAGCCCGGTTTCCAGAGGTTAAGGTACTGGTGTTAACAAGTTTCGCCGGATGGGAAAAGGTTTATCCTTCTTTACAGGCCGGAGCCGACGGGTACCTCTTAAAAGACGCCAGTCCGGATCAGCTAAGCGCAGCCATCCAAGCGGTGATGACGGGCGGACATTATTTCGAGCCGCAGGTCACGTCGGAGTTACTTAACCTGCTCAATCGGGAGGAGACGGAAAAGCATAATTTGCCCACCGCAGAGTTATCCCAAAGAGAACTGGAGGTTTTATCCTTAATCACAGAAGGGTTAGGAAATAAAGAGATCGCCGCGAAGTTATTCATCAGTGAAAAAACAGTAAAAACCCATGTGGCCAATATTCTAGAAAAATTACAGGTTAAATCGCGTACCCAAGCGGCCCTCTACGCCACCAGGATGGGCTGGTTCGGGAGTAAGCGAGGGGGGCAACCATGAAGATCCGGCCAAAAGATGAGACCAGCAAAAAGAAGATCGGCGTGCAAGTCCTCTATGTCTTTTTGTTTGCGGCAACAGTTGGCTCCATTTTTTCTTCCTTTATTGTCGTAATTTTTTTAGCCCAAGGAAACCAATTCCCCTTTCCTTTGCCCGTCGTATCTTTGGTTTGCGCCCTCCTCTCCGGTTGTGGCGGTGTACTGGGGCTGATCATAGATAAACTGATCCAACGTCTTGGCCTTAAAAATGAAGTCCTGGTTAGGAGTCTCGGTTTTCTTGGCACCATCGTTGCCCTCTTTATCTTTATTTTTCTCCTTGCCTTGCTCACCGGTTATCTTCAAAAGCTCTTAGCCTTTTTATCCAATTCAATCTGGTTTATCTTGCTGGGTTGTTTTTTTGGCGGAATCGCCGGAGTTGTTGAGTATTTTTATGCGAAATTGGAAGGCAAAGTTAAACACCTTTCACGGCAAAACCGTTTACTGGCAGATTTGGCCAAAAAAGATCAGGAATTGGCGGAGAAAACAAAGGCTTTGGCGGTGATGGAAGAGCGCAATCGCATGGCCAGAGAGCTTCATGATTCGATCTGCCAGGGAATCCACGGCATTATATATTCCTGCCATACGCTGAAAAAATACCTTCTAGCAACGGAGATCCCAAGCGAAGCCCAGATTCTGGTCGAACATTTGGAAAAGACAGCCGGATTGACCTTAAGCGAACTCAGAGCGATGATCCTGGAATTACGTCCCACGCTTTTGGAGAACCAAGGGTTGGCCCAGGCTTTGCAGGTCAATGCCGACTTGTTTTCCTGGCATCAACAGGTTGGAGTTGAGTTGAACCTGGATTATGTGGCCGGTCTCACTTCCGAACAAGAAATAGCGGTCTACCGGATCGTGCAGGAGGCTTTGGCCAATATCCGGAAACACGCCAAGGCCAGCAGGGTTTACCTTTCTTTACTGGAAAGCAAGGAGCGGGTAGAGTTAGAAATTGAGGATAATGGCGCCGGTTTTGATCCGGAGAACGTAAAAAAAGGAAACGGTTTACTTAATATGAAGACCCGGGCTCAGGATAACGGGGGTGTTTTCCGTTTACAGACCGCTCCCGGCAAAGGAACAACAATCCAGGTGGAATTTCCAAAAGACTGAGAAAATCAGTCTTTTTTTGTAGCCGCTTTCGGCCTTTCGGCTGATGGCTGTTGATACCGGTCAAGATATAATTGGTCTTGAAGGTAAAGCAATTATTCGGTTTTATCCGAGGAGGTAGAAACTATGGGTTCTTTCCAACCGGTATCTAACTTTATCCCCCGTTTTGTTTTGTTGTACTTTTTGTTTCTCATTTTTTATGTAATGGCCTCGATGTTTATTTCCGTGCCGGAGACAGCGGTGTCCGGAATAACCGGGGCCGAAACGGCCGTTTCCGAACCCGGACTGGTCTCCCCCGTCGCCGGGCTGCTGATAATCGCCCTGGTTAACCTGATGATTATCATCCCATTAATCCAGAGTTCACGCTGGGGAGGCTGGAAATTGGCGCTGATCTTAGCCCTGTCTTACTACGGCGCAGCAACCTTTGTGGTACAGCTTGAATCCTGGTTCTTTCTCACGGCGAACACCGTCGACGCCCGGATGCTTCCACGCCTGTTTTTGATGGGCATACCACCGGCTTTCTTCTTCATTCCATTGGCGATATGGGTTCTGGGTAAAAATTCTTCAACGGTCGAACCTGCATCCAACCCCGTCATGGTTATGCCTCTTCGCCAGTGGATTTGGAAGTTAACCACGGTTGTCGCTGCTTATTTACTCCTGTACTGGCTCGCCGGTTATTTTATCGCCTGGCAAAATCCGGTGCTTCGCGCCTTTTACGGACAGCCCGGTCCCGCCTTACCCTTCTTTAAACATACGCTTAATACAATACGTGATTCCCGGTTGTTTCTTTTGCAGATCCTCCGCGCCCTGCTATACGTGTTGTGTATGGCGCCGGTAATCCGTGGTTCAAGGCTTAACCCTTGGCGGACGGCGCTCTTGGTTGGAGCTTACTTAAGCCTGCCGCAAAACATCGCATTGATTTTGGAAAATCCCTTGATGCCCAACGCCGCTGTGCGCCTTACCCACCTGATCGAGACGGTCTCCTCCAATTTTATCTGGGGTCTCTTCATGGTCTGGCTCTTGCACCGCCGGCATCATTCCCTGGCGGATCTCTTTGGCGCCCGCGCTTTTCCCGCTTGAAGAGCCTTTGCCCATCTCCCTTTGGGATGATCTCTTGTTTGTTTTTGTCCTACAACAATTTTAGTACTATGGCCTCAGGTTCAGATCTGGTCTTGCCGAAAAACCGCAAAACTTCTGACCGGGAAATAAGGATCGAACGTCTGAACCAGGCAAATTAGCGGTTGACATTTACACCATTTCCCATTAGAATCATAAATAATTATTATCCCCAAACACTTCATAATGGTTAAAGGCGAGGAAAGGGAAAAGTAAGTATAAAAAGTTTTCCCAGCGAGCCGGGGACGGTGGGAGCCCGGTAAAACGGTTTATACCCAAGTTCTCCCTGGAGCTACCGGTTGAATACAACACCTCTGTTGTTATTAGACCGTGTCGGTTTCTCCAACCGTTATCCCGGGAGGGCATATCGGAAAAAACTGCCGATCAGTATTTTTCCCGTATGCTTCAATGAGTGGTTTCCTTTTCAGGATTCAAGTTGGGTGGTACCGCGTGGATTATAACTCCTCGTCCCGATCGGGACGGGGAGTTTTTTATTTAAGTAAACACATGCGGAAAAGAAACTTTTCACCAGAGGGAGGTATCTTTATGATTATTGTGATGCAGACCGGGGCAACAAAAGACCAAATCCAACAGGTTGAGCATGAACTCGGCAACCTGGGCTATAAAACCCACCCCATTTACGGGGAGGTAAAAACCGTCATTGCGGCGGTTGGCGACCAAAGATTACCCAACCCGGAACTGATCACCAGTCTCCCCGGGGTCGAAGGGATTATGCCTATTATGAAACCCTACAAACTGGTAAGCAGGGAACTAAAACCGGCCGGAACCACCATCCAAATTGACGATTTAACCATCGGCGGCCGGGAAATCGTCATCATGGCCGGTCCCTGCGCCGTCGAAAACGAAGAGGTCTTTTTTGAAACCGCCCGTCAAGTGAAGGAAGCCGGCGCCAAAATCCTCCGGGGCGGCGCCTATAAGCCCCGTACTTCCCCCTATTCCTTCCAAGGACTTGAGAAGGAAGGCCTCAAAATGCTGGCGCAGGCCCGCCAGGAAACGGGACTGAAGATTGTGACCGAGGTGGTAGACACCCGGGATGTGGAAGTGGTCGCCAAGTATGCCGATATTCTGCAAATCGGCGCCCGCAATATGCAAAATTTCCGCCTGCTCCGGGAAGCGGGAGCCAGCGGCAAACCAATCCTGTTGAAAAGGGGGCTCTCGGCCACCATTGAGGAATGGCTGATGGCGGCCGAGTACATTCTCTCCTCCGGCAATTCCCAGGTCATCCTCTGTGAAAGGGGAATCCGCACCTTTGAAACGGCCACCAGAAATACCATTGACCTGAGTGCCATTCCGGTGGTCAAGGAACTCTCCCATCTCCCCATTGTCGCCGACCCCAGCCACGCCACGGGTTCCTGGAAATACGTGGATGCGCTGGCCAAAGCGGCGGTGGCGGCGGGCGCCGACGGATTACTCATCGAAGTACACAGCGATCCGGCCCGGGCCTTATGCGACGGGCCCCAGTCCCTCCGTCCCGACCGCTTCGCCCACCTGGTCCAAGAGCTAAAAGCGTTGGCGACCGCCGTGAACCGCCGGCTCTAAGCCAAGGGGGTTGTATTGTTCAACCCCCTCGACCTACTTATGCCTTGGGTTTCTTTTTTTCACATTCAACTCCTCCAAAACCGGAACAGCGGCAATTACCTCACATCTTAACCGCTTGACGCCTCACCGCTGCGCGCCTTGATTATATTTATTCGGTTCATATAGAAAGGACCCCTTCTTAAGGGTCCTTTTCTTTTGAGCATAGCCTCAGGATAAGCGTAGCGATCCGGAGATAAATCAATAAGGACAGCGCGTCCACAATTGTGGCAATAAAGGGGCTGGCCATCAGCATCGTAATCTGTTCATTTTCAATTGCTTGACAGACCAGCTTCACCAAGCAGTCAGGCTGAAAATCCACTTCAATCAATTTATAGGGCTCATCCGGGCACGGTTTTCTCCCACTGACAATGATAACACCATCCGCATACATTGTTTGGAGAGGTGAAAACCATGAACGGGCAAAAACCGAACATTCTCCTTATTATGGTGGATCAGCAGCGCTATCCACCCATTTATGAAAATGAGGAAATAAGGTCGTGGCGAAAGAAATACTTGCAAGCCGAAAACATCTTGCGCAAGAACGGGTTTGAATTTACGAACCACTATGCAGGAAGCACGGCCTGTTGTCCCAGCCGGGCCACCATTTACACCGGGCAATACCCGTCCCTCCACGGTGTGACCCAAACCGACGGCGCGGCCAAAGGGGCCTATGATCCGGACATCTTCTGGTTGGATTCCAGTACGGTGCCGACGATAGGGGATTATTTCCGGACGGCCGGTTATCAGACCTATTGGCGGGGAAAATGGCATGCCTCCGCCGCTGATATTCTCATCCCCGGAACCAAGAATGCCTTTCTTTCCTATGATCCAGAGAATGGCGTTCCCGTCCCGGCCAACGAACAATTGTATAAGCGGGCAAACGTCCTTGCTGATTTCGGTTTCGATGGCTGGATCGGCCCGGAGCCGCACGGCGCCAACCCAAGGAATTCGGGTTCCTCCGCCGCCACGGGTCTAAGCGGAAGAGATGTGGTCTATGCGGAACAAACCGTAGATTTGATTAAAGAATTAGCGGAAGCATACAAAAAAGCGGACGGGCGTCCGTCAAAACCCTGGTTGATCGTCAGCTCTTTTGTCAACCCCCATGATATCGCCATCTTTGGCGATATCACCCGGATACAGCCGCAGTTTAAATTTGGAGTCGATCCTTCCGTGCCTTATATCCCACCAGCGCCGACGGCGACCGAATCCTTGTCCACCAAGCCGGTCGCCCAATTTAGCTACCGTAACGTTTATCCCTTGGCCCTCCAACCCCTCCAGGATACTTTGTTTTACCGGCAACTATATTACAGCCTGCAGTTGGAAGCCGACCGCCAAATTTGCAAAGTGCTGAACGCCTTGATGGACTCGGTCTTTTATCAGAATACCATCGTGATCTTCACTTCCGACCACGGCGAACTCCTTGGCGCCCACGGGGGACTTTTCCAAAAATGGTATCAGGCTTATGAAGAATCGATTCATGTCCCCTTAATCATCCATAATCCGGTTCTCTTTTCGCGGCCGGAAGCGACGAATATGCTGACCAGCCATGTGGACCTTCTCCCCACCATCCTGGGGCTCGCCGGATTGGATGCCGGAAAAATCCAGAGAGCGCTGAGCAAAAGCCACACGGAGGTCCATCCCCTGGTCGGGCGGGATCTGACACCGCTCCTGCAAGGGAAAGGCGACTTTAAGGGCGCCGGTGAACCCCTTTACTTCATGACCGACGACAACGTAACGAAAGGTCTTAATCAGGTCAGCGCGCTCGGTATCCCCTACCATGCCGTGGTCCAGCCCAATTCGGTCGAAACGGTCATTGCCGCCTTGCCCACCGGTGAGAATGGAGCCAAAGAGATCTGGAAATACTCCCGTTACTTTGCCAATCCCCAATTCCAGTCGATAACCGGCCGTCGTGAACAATTTCCGTACAGAGGGCTAGTCGCTGAAACCTTCAATCCCGGTTGCCAAATTGATCCACCAAGCGGCGTACCGATCCCGGACCAATATGAAATGTATAATTTAACCCTCGACCCCCTGGAAGTGGATAATCTTGTCCATCATTCCACCCCGGCCCTCAAGCAAATCCGTCGGCTACTTATGGGACTTTTACGTGAACAGTGCCAAAAGAAGCGGTTATACCCGACTAGCGGGGAGGTTAGTTTATTTAATTTGCTTATAATTCCATCAACCGATACCCAGAGCAGGAAGAAGCAGTGGCGCATTCCCGAGAAAATGCATTAAGATACATGCCCACAAATTCCGGCGCCACATATAAAGAACATAGGTCAGGATAGTACCGACACCATGGTAAAGAAGCCACTGCGCCCCAAAGAAACTAATGTGGGGAATCAAGAATATAATAAGACTAAAGGTCATCCCAATCCACGCATTTCCGGTTAACTCACGCAAACATTCGATCGGGTATCCTCTATAGAGAATTTCTTCTGTAATTGCGGTAGTAAAAATCATCCCGATTATTACCGGTATAGGAAGGTTAATGATGGTTTCGAGTCCTTCATTCTGAGCTTCAGGGGCAACGATTAGGTTCATTGCCCAATTCCAGCTCGTTGCCATCACCCAGAAGATATATGCCCATGCCAAGTCTTTCTTCTTCGGACGGACCAAGAGAATCGAGGCAAGGCTTCTTCGCTCGATTACAACGATATATACCGTCAAGAGTACGACAGACAACCAGTTCCACAGTATTACTGATGGAGGACCTTCTGGCCCGTAATGTATTTTTAGTATACCCAGGACCTTATGTATATACTGAGGCAGATATGCAATTAGAAGTCCGACAAGTGTAACCAGCATGGGTGACGGTTTCTTGTCAAAAGTTGTTCTTGGGTTAGTTATTGAAACTTTCATAGACGCCTCACCTCTATCGGAATAATCATTATTACTTCGCGAAAAGTACCATGAATACCTGCCATTGAAGAAACTGAATGTCTGTTACAGAAAACAAACAGATATGGTTCATAGGAACTAAGCTCAAAATCCAACTGAACGATGGCAGCCGGGTCTTCCATTGACTTCCGGAGTCCGTTGCCCCAATAGCTAGATAGACTTTCTGCCTTGGTTTTTTTGACGCTTACACGAGAAGGATAAAGATAACGTTCCTCGAAATGATACCGTAATAACCATAAAAACCTTTATACCTTGTATTATTTGTACTTTATTGATTGGAGCGTATCTAAAATGCCGAAAAGTCTTTTCCTGGCTCACTTTCAAAATAATGTAGCTTATTATTTAGAAGAGCTTTTAGTTAAGAGATGGGAATTAGATAATCTTGATGTTTATACGGAGGATTCCTACATAACCGGGAGCTTCGATGGAATTATTGACCTTACCATATACAATGAAGCACTCCCTAATTATATTATTGGTCTTGAAATCGAACATCTCTCTTCACATAGGCAAGCGATTAAGAATATTGAAAAACTTAAAAAATGGGCTCATAACTCCCCTTTACGAAGAGCTGGTTTACTTCATATTCTTAACGAAAGGTGTTATATCGGTTTCAATAAGTTAAATGAACTACTAAGTTTCGCAAAGGAATTTGAAAAACGTAATATGGGATTCTATTATGATTATGTTTTCTACAATGTTAAAGATGAAAGAGAGACAAGGAAGACTGCTGAAAACCTGGTTAATTCCTTGGACTTCCAAGCTAGATTAATGATGTTACTTAAGAATGTAGGTTTAGTGGAATAAAATTATATTTCCATCTACTAAAATCAGCGTCCATATTATTTTTAATGTCTGCATTCCCGGTGTTATAAAAACAATTCCTCTTAAGTAACCAAGTTTATACTTTATCCTCTCAGTAACAACTAGACGATAGTAACCGCTTTTTAAGTCCCTGCTCCCGGATAATGCCTCCTACTCTCCCCAAAATACCTGATAACTCTATAAAGGTGAAGGATACTACTGGTATTTGTAGAAATTATTTTTCTTGAGTAATCTTTTATTTTATTGAAAATGGGTGTTGATTAAATGGAAAACCTTCATCAAATACTTAAAGCCAAAACTAAAGCTTGGCGAAGAGATGGATATCCTTGCGAAGAGTATCCAGTCATTTCTGAAATCTTAGAGTACCAATTTGGCCAAGAACCAAATACTTATCGTTTCTTACGGAAACCTCAGTTCGAAGCCTTGGAGACTTACTGGTACCTGCGATTAATGGAAAAAACCCCGCATATCTTTGATCTTTATAGAAGATTATATCCCAAACAGTCTGAGCTTTTAGAAGCCTTGGGACTTACTGACAACAACATAAAAGACTATGCCATTGACTATGGGATTGAAACATTATGGGAACGGATAAAACACGATGACAGGTTCGTTAAAGATTTTAAGCTTGAATCTTTACGGGAGACTCTGACCCTTGATTATCCTAGTTATATCCTAGCCCTAGCCATGGGAGCAGGAAAGACGATTTTGATCGGAGCCATCATAGCCACTGAATATGCTATGGCCATGGAATACCCGGATGGTCCTTTTGTTCAAAATGCTCTGGTATTTGCTCCTGGAAAGACCATTATCGAGTCCTTGCGGGAACTTGCCGAAATTCCTTATGAACGGATTTTACCTCTACGTTATCATAAACAATTCGCCGCTTCTGTTAAACTGACCTTTACCCGTGACGGCGATAAAGATTTACCAATCATTAGGGGTTCTGTCTTTAATATTGTTGTTACCAATACTGAGAAGATTCGTATTCAAAAAAGACCGATACGAGCTGGCAGAAGAATGACCCAGCAAAAACTAAAAGAACTGGAAGAACAGATGGAGGAAGAAGCCAATCTCCGGTTGCAAGCAATTGCCAGCCTCCCCCGGCTTGCCGTCTTCTCCGATGAAGCCCATCATACTTACGGACAAACTATGGGCAAAGAATTAAAAAAGGTTCGACAAACCGTGGACTACCTATACCAAAACAGTCCTAACTTGATTTGTGTAGTGAATACCACCGGAACCCCGTACTTTGAACGACAACCATTAAAAGACGTTGTGGTCTGGTATGGTCTTTCGGAGGGGATAACTGATGGTATTTTAAAAGATGTATCAGGGAATATCCAAGCTTATACCTTTGATGAGAATAATGCAGGGGAGCTTGTCACTGAGATTGTGAAAGACTTCTTCCGTGATTATGGTGACGTTCGTTTGCCCAACGGCTCCCCTGCTAAGATAGCTATCTACTTTCCGCAGACTAACGACCTTGAGGAATTACGTCCCCATGTTGAATCCGCGTTAGCCGCTATAGGTGAGTCGCCTACTATTGTCTTGAGAAATACTTCGAATTCAACCCAAGACGAAATAGATGCTTTTAATCGTCTAAATGACCCCGGAGCGCCACACCGGGTTATCTTACTAGTGAATAAAGGGACGGAAGGCTGGAACTGTCCAAGTCTCTTTGCATGCGCCTTGGTGAGGAAGCTTAAGACTTCCAATAACTTCGTTCTCCAGGCCGCAACGCGTTGCCTCCGGCAAGTCTCAGGGAACACCGTTAAAGCCAGAATCTATCTTTCAATGGATAACCGTTCCATTCTTGATCGCCAACTCCAAGAAACCTATGGTGAGACCATTTCCAACCTTGAACATACAGGAAGGGAAACCGGCTCCGCTACTTTAAAACTTAGGAAGACCAAACTCCCTCCTTTGGTTATCACTCAAACAGTTCGTACTGTAAAAAGAAAAAGCAGCGTAGAAAACAAGCCAATGATCTTAAAAATGCCAAAGGTTAATGGGGAAAAACTTACGAAGACCATATTTACTTTGGCTGAGCAAAAGGCCACCTACAACGTACTGCTCCAGACAGGTGATACAGTAACCATAAGCGCTGAAAGTAATTCAATGGATTTATATACTGCTGCAGTTACACTCTCTTCTAACTATAGATTGGATTTATGGAACATCTACTCTGAATTGAAGAAACTCTACCAAAATGAAGGAGAGGTTCCTTACTCTCACCTTAATGAATTGGGTAAACAGATCGAAGAACAGACAAAGAATTATGAGGTTGTCGAAGAGAAAGTAGACGTTGCTCTGGCTCTAGTGAAACCGGATGGATTCAATAAAGAAATACAGCCTGATGGAACTGAAGTTTATACCGCAGAGATTACATACAGCAAGGACAAAGAGCATCTCCTGACTAGAATCTGTGATATAAAAGATAACGTTAATAACTTTGGCTTTCACTATACTCCTTACAACTTTGATTCCAACCCTGAAAAATCTTTCTTTGAACAGATGCTGACACATCTTAATCTTCATCCTGCAGAGATCGAAGATATCTATTTTACCGGAGCCCTTACCGATTCAAACAAAACCGATTTCTTTGTGGAATACAAAGACGATAAAGGTAAGTGGCGTCGTTATACTCCCGACTTCATTATCCGCAAGAAAGGTAAAGGTAATAAACCAGGCAAATGCCTTATTGTCGAGATTAAGGCGGAAAGAGAAAGAAACCACATCTTAGATGGGGAAAACGGTAAAAAAGCCTTAGCCTTACGGAAATGGGAGAAGCTCAACCCTGATAGGTTAAAGTATGAGATGATTTTTGCACCGGCAGATACTGTACCTTATGACCAGACAAAATTCGCACGGGACTTTATTGAGGGGGAAACCTGTAATGAATGAGAATAAAGAAATAAAGATAAAAGCGGCAAAAGGCAGACCGATGTTAACCTGGGTTGGAAAGCGACCTTTAACTCAAGTTACTGCTTTTCCTGCCCAACATATAGAGACTTTTGACCCGACTGGGGATTTGGGCAAGAGTAAACCGGAAGATGTTTGGAGTGATTGGCCCGGTAGCTATCCCAAAGGCGGGTTGCTTTTTCATGGGGATAACAAGGAAGTTTTAGCTCATTTACTGGCCAATGGTTTTAGGGGTAAAGTAGACCTAATTTATATAGACCCTCCATTTGATTCGGGGGCAGATTATATTCGACAAGTTACTCTGAGAAACGTTCCTGGCACAGCAAAAATAGACGGGGAACCTTATACATTAGGTGAACAAATTCAATATACAGATATTTGGGCAAATGATAATTATCTACAGTTTATGTATGAGAGGCTTCTTTTATTGAAAGAGTTGCTTTCAGATACTGGGAATATTTTTGTTCATATGGACCACCACCGTGTTCATTACATTAAATGTATTTTGGACGAAGTATTTGGTACACAGAATTTTATCAATGAAATAATATGGCATAAGGGTAGAGAGGGAGGTAGCTCAACCTCCCATTCTTCCAATGCTGCCATACCCACAGAATACCAAAATATATTACTTTATGCAAAAAATAGAGATAATAGATATTGGAATGCACCATTAGGGCCATACAAAGAGAGTACACTACAAAATATTAAACTCGATGAAAAAGGGTGGTATTATACCAGAGGACGAATGGGTAGAATTCCAGCACCATGGGAACTTGAAAAAGGGGTATCTTTAAAAACCTATGTTTCCTATGATACATCGTTAACAAAAGAGGAAGTAATTAACACACTAACAGCGCCAAATACTAAAGCTGTACCTATCGGCGATATTTGGAATAGCGATTTAATTACTCAATCCCGAAAAACTGACTACCGAACAGAAAAACCAGAGGATCTTTTAGATATTATTATAAATGCAGGTTCACCAGCAGAGGGAATTGTGCTAGACTGCTTCATCGGTTCTGGTACTACCGCTGCAGTCGCCCAGAAACTCGGACGCAGGTGGATTGGCTGCGATATCAATAAAGGAGCTATTCAGACAACCAGTAAAAGGCTACAGTCCATTATTCACGAACAAATTAAAGCATTATCGAAACCTATGCAAAAACAATTGAATATTGCTGATAACGATAAAAATACAAATGTTCCTCCTGCCCAGCTTTCCTTTACAGTCTGGAGAGTCAACGATTATGATCTAGCCATTCAGCATAATGAAGCGGTGAACCTAGCTTGTGAATATATCGGAGTAGAACGTACCCGTTCTGATGGTTTCTTCGACGGGACTTTGGGTAAAAGACTGGTCAAGATTGTTCCTTTTGGTCACCCATTATCCCCTCTTGACTTAGAGGAAATTAAAAAAGAACTAGAAGCCCGTCCTGAGGAAGACCGGAATATCGTAGTTGTTTGCCTCGGAAAAGAACTGGCTGCCGATTCCTGGCTGGAAGATTGGAACAGGTTAAGAAAAGGCAATGATGCAGTTAACCGGATAGAAGTAATTGAACTGCGTACTGACCCAAAATACGGAAAGTTCATTGTCCATTCCCCAGCTTCTGCTAAAGTTGATATTCAAAAGGAGAAGGGCAAAATAAAAGTCAAGATTGAAGACTTTATTAGCCCAACGATTATTGAGCGTTTAGAAATGGATATGCAGATATTCAAAGCTAAAATCACTGACTGGCGAAGCATGGTAGATTGTGTAATGATTGATACTGCCTATGACGGAAAGGTTTTTAACGTTGTTCTATCGGATGTTCCCGAAAGAAAAAATGATTTGGTAAATGGTTCATATGAATTACCTGCTCCCGAAGGAGAAACAATGGTAGCAGTAAAGATTATTGATATGTTAGGTGAAGAGGTTCTTGTGGTAAAAAAACTTTAAGCGGGAGTAATTTATACGAGTTCTACGATTGGAAATTGCCCAGCTACTCCTTTAAATCATTTTACCTCTTAAGTGTCCAGCAGACTGAGGAAACCGCATACAGTGGGGGTATATAAATGTTAATTGATACTAAAATTGATGATTTCAAGTTAAGATTCGCCGAGATAAAAGATGTCCCCTTAATTTTGGAGTTTATTAAGGAATTGGCTAATTATGAACAAATGTCTAATGAGGTTATAGCGACAGAAGAAAACTTAAAAGAATCTCTGTTTGAAAGAAAAATGGCTGAGGTTATTATTGGCGAATATAAAAGTAAACCAGTGGCTTTTGCCTTATTCTTTCACAGCTTTTCTACTTTTTTAGGGAGACCCGGTATTTACTTGGAAGACTTATATGTTAAACCTGAAATGAGAGGAAAGGGTATAGGGACAATAATGCTTTCTTTTCTTGCTAAATTGTGTGTAGAAAGAAAGTGTGGGAGATTAGAATGGTCTTGCTTGGACTGGAATGCGCCGGCGATTGAATTTTATAAACAAATGGGTGCAAAACCAATGGATGAATGGACATTATATAGAGTATGTGGTGATGCGTTAGATAAGTTGGCCATGAAATTTAGCAAATAAACTTTTCAAAAGAACTAGCCTTTAAGACACATGTAACCGGACTTCTTTTCCCCTTCATTTAATTAGGGTTTCCAGAAAAAGTCCCAAACCCTAATAAAATCTGATAAATAACCCATTTTAAGACAATGGAAGTGCAAGGA